>CAMMKL010000001.1 GCA_946497265.1 uncultured Clostridia bacterium
AGCCGTATCCGCGCAAGTGCGCGCGCAGGTGGCGCAGGAAGTGAAGGCACTGAAAGAAAAAGGGGTTACCCCAGGCCTTGCGGTGGTGATCGTGGGGGACGACCCAGCCTCCCGCGTTTATGTCAACAACAAAAAGAAGGCCTGCGCCGAAGTGGGGATTTATTCCGAGGAATACGCCCTGCCGGCGGAAACCACACAGGAAGAGCTTTTGGGGCTGGTACATAAGCTGAACGGGAAAACGGATATCAACGGCATCCTGGTGCAATTGCCCTTACCGAAGCATCTGGATGAAAGCGCCGTAATCACCGCGATCAATCCGCTTAAAGATGTAGACGCCTTCCACGTGAGCAACGTGGGGCGCATCATGCTGGGCGATTATCATTTTCTTCCCTGCACACCAGCCGGCGTCATGGAGCTTCTCCATTCGGCAAACATTGAGGTATGCGGCAAGACCTGCGTCGTGGTGGGCCGCAGCAACATTGTAGGCAAGCCGATGGCGATGCTTTTGCTGCACGAAAACGGCACGGTGACCATTTGCCACAGCCGCACGAAAAACCTTTCGGAAATCTGCCGCGGGGCGGATATCCTGGTGGCGGCCGTGGGCAAGCCGAGATTTATTACCGCGGATATGGTAAAGCCGGGCGCTGTGGTTATTGATGTGGGTATGGACCGGGACGAAAACGGCAAGCTGTGCGGCGACGTGGATTTTGCGGCCGTGGAGCCGATTGCCTCTTATATTACCCCCGTACCGGGCGGCGTGGGGCCGATGACCATTTCCATGCTGATGAAGAATACCCTGATGGCGGCCAAGCTGCAAAGCCGTACGGAATAAAAATCACCGGAGGCGGTTGGGAGCCAATGCTCTGCCGCCTCTGCTTTTACAGGTAACGGTTTTTCAAAATGCAGAAACATGTGAACAGCAGCAGTAAAATGAATTTCCGGACACGGGAAATCAATCTAATTACTTTGTTGTATGATAAACAGGTATGAATTCCAGGTTCTCTTAGAATGCAGATTATATAAAGGAACAAAAAGGCGGTTTGGGCATGGCCCAAGTTCTCAGTTTAGGTCTATGCCGGCGACGGCGCGTCGAACGGACAAGCCGTTTGCTTACTTTCCAGAAATGCCATGAAAAGGGCGGTTCGTTGGGGCTGAGCCGACGGAGAGAAGGGGGAAAACGATGATACATATTCGGAAGACGTGGGCGGGCGTCACACAGCTTGTCTGTTTGGGCATAGCAATCTTGCTCTGTTTGGCGGGCAACGCCATCTACCGTACCTTTGAAATAAAGCTCAGATACCTTTTGCTACAGTGGACGGGAAATACGCAGGCGGGCGATATGCTTTTACCAATCGTAGGGATATTCCTCTTGTCTTCGGCCTTGCTTTGTACGCTATATAAGGCGCTTTATCCCCGGGACAACCCGTTCGCCTGGGTTACCCGCAAGCCATCCCGGCTGTTTTGGCCGCTCCTGCTGTCTGCCGGACTTGCCTTTCAGCCCATATATTCCCTGTTTATCGCCCTTTCATCGTATGTTATGCAATCTACGTTATGGTTTTGGTGCTTTCAAGTATTGGGCGCCGTCTTACACATAGCGGTTTATTCTGTGGCGGTACTGTTGGTTTGCCGGGCGGCTTGTTTTGGCGGTATTCCGAAAATGCCCCAAATCCGGTCGTTGTTTGCCCGCAGAAAGTGCAAAGTGCTCGCGCTGTGCGGGGGCCTTCTGATCCTGCTGGGGCAAGTAGTGGACTGGCTGATTTCTCTTTCCCTGTTATCTTTCCCGGAACATGCAGAGGACTCCCTGTTGGGCGTATTGGATGTACTCGCTATCAGCGAACGTTGGTCGAATGTTTCACGCACGGTTCAAGAGGTAGGGTTTTATGCGGGTACTTTTTTGCTGCTTGTTGCCTTTTATCTTGCGGCGCACGATCGGCTGGAAATGCCGGAGTTCCGGCGGACGGGCGGTTTTCAGGAAGAATCCCCCTTCGATAACGGTGAAGACGGATGGGACGGGGAAATGGATAAGGAGTCGCAGGAAACCATTCATTGAAATGTGTGTAGGATGTGAAAGCGGGAGATAAAGCCAATATGAGAAGCGAACAGGAAATGTATGACCTGATTTTAGAAGTGGCGCGCCGGGACGAGCGGATACGGGCGGTGTACCAGAATGGCTCGCGTGTCAATCCCAATGCGCCGCGTGATATTTTCCAGGATTACGACATAGTATATGTGGTGAAGGAGACCGCTTCTTTCCGCCGGCAGGAACGTTGGCTTGATGTTTTTGGAAAGCGGCTTTATATGCAGAAACCGGAAGAAATGGATGCGATGCTGGGGAAGGAAGCCGACTTGGAACACTGCTATGGCTATTTGATGCAATTCTCCGACGGCAACCGGCTGGATCTGCATTTGCAGACGCTTTGTTATAGCCGCAGGGAAATCGTCAAGGACAAGCTGTGCCGGACTCTGTTGGATAAAGATGGGGCCCTGCCCGCAATCCCGGATGTTACCGACCGGGATTATTGGGTGAAAAAACCCGGCCAGGCGCAGTTTTCCTGTTGCTGCAATGAATTTTGGTGGCTAATGAACAATGTGGCTAAGGGGCTGTGGCGAAAGGAAATCCCTTACGTTATAGACATGCTGGAGCGTTACGTCCGCCCACAGCTGGTTGCCATGCTTTCCTGGTACATTGGTATTCAAACCGGCTTTTCCTGTAGTGTGGGGAAAAGCGGGAAATATCTGCAGCGTCTTCTTCCACCGGAATGTTGGGAGCGCTTTGTACAGACCTATTCCGCCGCCGTCATCCCGCAAATTTGGCGGGCGGTTTTTGCCATGTGCGATTTGTTTGAGGAAACCGCCCTTCTGGTTGCGAACGCCCTTTCGCTTTGCTACAACCAAGAAGAGGGGAGCAACAGCCGCTTTTTTCTGGAGAATGCCTACTGCTTGCCTCAAAACGCTGAGGATGTCATTCAAACGCCTTTCCCATCAAAAGGAGATAAAAATAGGATATAAAGAAATGATCCCGTCCAACCGAAAAGTTGGACGGGATCATTTCTTTCTTTATTTGTCAGCTATTCGGTTTACGGTGAAAAACGTTTTCACAGACGGTACCTTTAGGAGCCTTTATTATACAAGGAGGCGATGCCCTAATGGGATGATCCCAGATCTTTTTTCTGATAGATGTTTAGTGAGATATGATAGGAAAGAGACAGAAAAAAGAGCAGCACACAAGCGATCAAGAGGGCGGTCAGCAGGGGAGAGGCCATAAAAATACGAAGCATAGCCGTTTGTTCTAGGCCCCAAAGGAGCAAGCCTTCCAAACCGGCTACCACCAAAATGCACAGGATCATAACGGCCCGGCCCTTTTCTGCGCCGAAACGGTAGATGCACGGCAGCATGAGAGCCGTCATCAGGAGCATAGCGGAGGTAAAGACGCCCAGATGAAGCATAAGCTGTACAATGTTCGGGTTGCCATGAACCAGTTGGGAAACAAAGGACAATAGAAAACCCAGTACCACCGTAAGGGCTGTTAACAGTAGTGCTACCAAATATTTTGCGCGTACCATCGCCCTGCGGGTAACGGCCAGCGAAAGGGCGTACTGATCCCATTTAGCTGCCTCGTCGTATCCAAAGGTTCCCATTACGAAGGAAATCCCCAGAACAGATAACACGCCGAGCAAAAACGAGGACAGATTGCTGAACATGCCGATGATGGCATATAAGATTATTAGCATCAGATAAAATTTGATGTTGTGTTTCAGTACAATATAATCCTTCACGACCAATCCGTTCATTTTACTTCACCCCTTATATAAAACAACATGATCTCCTCAATGTTTGCAGGGTCTACGACAGCATCCGGGTGCCGCCGGGTAAAGGCATACCGGTCATTGAGTAAGGCTTCGTACCCAAACTGGCTTTTGCGGTATCGAAGGATTTCGGAAGCTCTTAATTTCTGAAAATCCAATGCGGAACACTTTAAAACGCCCATTTTGCCCGCGAGTTCGTCTTTGGGGCGGGAAAATACGAGGTTTCCTTTGTGAATGAAAGCGATATAATCCGCTATTTTATCCAGATCGCTTGTGATATGGGAGGAAATCAGGATGGAATGCGCTTCATCTTGAATAAAATCCAAGAAAATATCTAGAATTTCTTCCCGTACAATGGGATCCAGGCCGCTGGTAGCTTCATCCAAAATCAACAATCTGGGCCGGTGCGCCAGGGCTGCGGCGATGTTCAGCTTCATAGTCATACCTTTGGAGAATTGTTTGATCTGTTTGTTTTGCGGAAGGTCAAATTTTTTCAGATAACCCCGGTATAAAGCGCCGTCCCAATTTTTATAGATCCTTTTTAGGATGGATTCTATATCGCCCGCTGTCAAGCAGGAATGGAACCCGCTGTTGTCGAACACCACGCCGATTTGTTCCTTAATAGCCTGTTCGTCCTTTTTGTGATCGAGCCCCAGTACCGAGATGCTGCCGCCGTCGATGGCAATCAGGTTGAGGATCGCCTTGATGGTAGTGGTCTTACCGGCCCCGTTTTCGCCTACAAACCCGAGGATACACCCCATCGGCAGGGAAAAGGTTACGCGGTTTAACTGGAAGTCGGCATATTGTTTGCATAAGCCTTCAATGTGTAGTGCTTCTGTCATGGTTATTCTCCTTTATACAGAACAGAGAGGATTTCAGCAAGCTCTTCGCAGGGGATGCCGCTGCTTTTGGCGAGATCCACTGCTTTTTGCAGATACTCCTCGGCCTGGCGCAGGGTCTCTTCACGAAAGAATTCCGAGTTTTTGCGCGCGACAAAACTGCCTTTGCCCGCCACGGTTTCGATAAAACCTTCCTGTTCCAGGTCGGCATACGCCCGCTTCGTGGTAATCACGCTGATGCGCAGCTCTTTTGCCAGCAGGCGCATGCTGGGCAGGGCGCTGCCTTCCGGCAAAGCTCCGCTGATGATCAAACCTTTCATTTGAGAGGTTATCTGCTCATAAATCGGTTTGTCGCTGGAATTGCTGATGATAATATCCATGGATAGGCTCCTTTGATATACTGTATATATACGGTATACACAGTATATCCTGAAAACGATATCTTGTCAAGCGTTAAATGCTGCTTTTTTCTGGAAACGGTACCGATTGCCGGCCGCCAGGGTGGTATACGTTTTGTTGTATTGATCTTGCCGTCGCCTCATGTCATTTAGCCATGCAGTTAAATGCGATGGTTTAGGTATATGAACCAATCATGAATAAAAGTTGAAATATTTTCTTTTTTCTTAAATTTCAAATGATTTTCATAAAACCATCACATTTCCTTCCTATACTAAAATCATTCCAAATAGCTTACAAGAACTTCTTCTTCTTTTTCTCTCTCCAAAGCCGTCTCGCAAAGAGGCGGCTTTTCTCTTTTGCGATTGACGTTGATAACTTAAAAAAGAAAGCCGGGGCTTTGCATCAGCGAGTGCCACGGCTTTCTTACTATTTAGTTTTCCGCCAGATTGATGGTAACCGCCTTGGGACGTGTCATGGATTCTATGGAATAGCGTACGCCCTGAGTCCCCATTCCCGAACTTTTAACCCCCAGAAAAGGGAAGTTATCCGGCCCGCGTTCCGGCTTATTGTTGATTTGAACGGTACCGACTTCCAAATGCCCGGCGATGTGAAACGCCCGGTTGAGGTTGTTTGTGAATACGGAGGATTGCAGTCCATATTCCGAGCGGTTGGCGATTTCCACCGCTTCTTCAACACAGGCAACCCGGATAATGGGAAGCACAGGTCCAAACGGTTCTACCCAAGCCAGTTCCATATCGGTCGTTACCCGGTCGAGAAGGGTAGGGTAAAGCAGGTTGCCCTCCCGCCGGTTTCCGGTAATGGGAACCGCGCCCTGCTGAATCGCAGCGTGTATCAGCCCTTCGACAAAGTCGGCGGATTTTTTGCTGATTAAGGGTGTGATGGTTACCCCTTCGCCGCGCGGATCACCAACTTTGAGCCTTTCAATGCGCGCTTTGAGCTTTTCAATCAGGAGGTCGGCAACGCTGTCTTGTACCAATATCCGTTTAACAGCGGTGCACCGCTGCCCTGAATAGGAATAGGCGCCGTCAACAATATTGTCGGCGGCAAAATCCAAATCTGCGTCTTCCAGTACGATAGCGGCGTCCTTCCCGCCAAGCTCCAAAATCATCGGCTTCATACTCGTCAGAAGGGAGATATGTTCCCCGACTTCGGTGCTTCCCGTAAAATTGATAAAATCAACGGAATCATGCGTCACGATGTAGTCGCCGATTACACTGCCAAGCCCTGTTACGGTGTTGAGCACCCCCTTTGGGATCCCCGCCTCTTCTAGGGCTTTTACCATGTTCAAGGCACTGATCGCCCCTTGCGTGGCCGGTTTTAATAGAACCGTATTGCCACCCATCAAAGCAGGGCCAATTTTGGAAACCGCCTGGTTAACAGGGTAGTGAAACGGCGAAAACGCCAGCACGGTCCCCATAGGTACCCGTGTGACGCAGCTCATTTAGCTGCGCGAGCCGCCGGGGAAGCTGTCTCCGAAGATGGCTTCGCCGTGCAGGCTTTTCCCTACGTCTGCAGTATAGCGCAGCAAATCGGCAGAGCGTTTGACCTCGGATACGGCCGATTTTTTGTCCTTGGCAATCTCCATGACAAGGCAGTCGGAGAGGGCTTCCACCCGGCTTTCCAGGATATCGGCGGCACGGTATAGGATTTCCGCCTTTTTGTAGACGGGATACCGTTCCCAAGATTTTTGGCTCTTTTTGGCGGCCTGTGCCGCCTGATCAAATTCTGTTTGCGACATAGAGGAAATCGAGCCGAGGAGCGAGCCGTCCACCGGAGAAATAACAGGAATGGGATCGTTTTCCTTTGCCGTAACCCATTCACCATTTACCAAATTGCCATAAACGGGTTGTTTGTTCAATGTGGACCACCTCATTCATAAATCAGGTTACATTAAGTATGTGCCAATTTTTGAAGAGTATGAAAGATTGGGGAGAAAAGGATAAAGAAGATGAAATCGGTTTGCTGATAAAGATTTAGAAGAAGTTATATAAAAAGCCGGAGCCTCACCATTGAGCTCAGATGTTACGGGAAAAACACCAGAAAGGCAGCGCCTAGATACGATTGGCGCTGCCTTCTTTTATTAAAATGAAAGATACTCCACCGAAGACGACAACAGGCGGCCGTGGTGCATGGCCTTGCCTCTTATCGATTCCTGATGGGAGCGCCGTAGCGGAGCGTCTTGTATACAGTCACGCCAATCTCGACCAGAGTAAACAGAACAATAAAGGCAAGGAGTCCGTTGGATACCATGTCTGCATTCCAGAGCGAAAGGAATTTTTCTGCCGGGTTTGCTTCATCCCCCAGCGCAAGCTGGATTTCAGCAACAAAATTCGGATTCCAGATGGGCATTGCCTTCAAAACAACTGCACTTAGTGCAATTTGAATCGCACCACACACAATATTGCTAATCATGACCAATTTGCAGTAGCAGCCTACCACCAGCTTCAAAATCTCATCTGCAAGGCCCACCAGCAGGCTGAGCGCAAATACCGGGAGAATGCTTCCCCATTGATCCAGATTGAAAACAGGCACCGTTTTGACGGTTTCGTTTTCCGAAAAAACAGCCGCAAAGAAATGAGGAGCAAAAATAAGCAGTACACAGAAAATTACGATAAATACAATTCCTACAATACTATCTCCCCGGCTGATCAGCGCCTTTTTGTCCGGTACAGGTTCCAAAAAGCTGGGCATCCATCTGGATTCTGCTGTTTTCTTTTGCTCCGCCAGTTTTTCCACCGACCATTTTTCTGATCGTTTCCTCTCAATCTTTACTTTTTGATGTTCCATAATGGCAAAGATCAATGTCACGGCGCCGAAAGCGGAAATGCAGGAAATCAGCACATCGGAAATCCCTATGGTCAGGCCGTCAACAATCGCACGGATGATGACGGGAACAGCGTTTTGAGAAGTAATAACGGAAGCTTGACCGAAGGCATTGACGAGGGAAATCACCAAAATCGGGGCTGCGGTACAGATCAAAATGACCTTAATAAACCACAGGTAAGTATCAAAGTATTCGGGCCCAATCAGATATTGCTGGCCACTCTGATACTGTCCGGCAAATTTTGCGGGATCTCCAAGCTGTGTCAGTACCTCTTCCATGGAGCCTTTGTCCGCATACATATCGCTGATGAGTTCCTCCAGTTCCATCCGCACTTCATTCCTCTGCGCCTTGGACAGCCGGCGGATCACCTGATAAATATATCGCTCCATTAAACCTTTTTCATTTGGCGTCATGCTTCTTCCTCCCTTAACAAACGCTCCATTCCCACTGATAAATTTTCCCAATAGGTTTTGAGCCGTTTATAGATTTCTGTTCCATACTCAGTTCGCTGATAATATTTTCTTGGCTTTGCGCCGCCGGTTTCCCATTTACTATCCAAAAGCCCCTGGTTCTCCAGTCTGCGAAGCAGCGGATACAAGGTATTGGGGTCAATGGCAACCCCCTTTTCTTCCAGGCTTTGTACCAAAGCATATCCGTATTTAGGCTCTTTCATCTGGCTGAGCACGCTGATTGTCAGCGTCCCCCGGCGCAGTTCCAAAAGCAATACGGGCAACAGATCTTTCCCTTCTCCCACCAGCGTCACCTCCTGATGTTATTATACTGTATGGTATACTGTATTGTCAATATTAAAATAAAGTGAACTGACAAGCTATGAATTTTCTATTTTCTCATAAGACAAATTATCGGAGGAATCTGTAGAATAAATAAACGATAGCCCTTTGCCGTAAGGCTCCATTGAGTGTCCACATGACAGCGGGCGTCATTCTTTCTAACGGCATCCGGCACCGCAAAAGAACGGAAAGCCCTTGAAATCAAGCCATTTTGCAAAAAGAAAGCACCGCAACCTTGATACGCCGTGTATCAAAATTGCGGTGCTTTTTTGGAAGCATTGATAAAAAAGATTCCTCTCTTATGGGGGAATAGTACAGTGAGAAGATGGTATGCCTATTAAAACTTTTCAATTTCCCTCCAGCTTAGCAACCGTATGATTGGCATAAGTTTTCCATGTGGGTTCATATTCCGATGTAGCCTGATTTCCCCACATATCCCATCCATTTCGCAGTCCCCGGGCGAACAATTCTATCCGAGGAGCTTGGCTGCATGATTCAATAATGGGGATGATCTCATCAGGTTTCCGACTGTGCTCTCGTTTCATTGTTCGCAGAATGTTGACTTGAGATCTGGCGGGAGCCAAAGTACGATTTGGAGCGCTCTTTTTTTTGATTCCAAATAGGAGAAGTTCCGTAACATTTCTGAAATAGAAACCAACTCCTCGGCCATCCGGCTCTCCATCTTTCCGAACTTTTTCCCATACAATATTTGATTTGTACTCAAACCCCCAGGCCTCCATCACTTCTAATCCAGCCGGGAGAAGCGCATTAGGAACCCAAAGGTATAGATGTGCCTTTTCTCCAGAGATTTCAGCAATGGGGAGGGCTTTAATATCTGCCAAAGGCATGGTCTCATAACGCATTAATTTTTTGTTTTCCGGCGCAACCTTTCCGGTCCTATTCTGAAATTGCCAAGGCGGATCCGCATAGATAGTATTGTACTTTTTGCCTTGAGTAAACTGAAGTAAATTTCTATTAGTTGCTGATAAGTCTGTCATACCCTTCTACACATTCCTTTCCTATACCAACGGCCAATATTGGACATCCGCCATTCCGACGCGAATCAAGCCGATATATTAGCTTGCCAATCCAAGTAGTACTGGCACCGTACTTTTTCATTAGTGGATGGCCATGGCTGTCTGTTTCTGCTCGGAATATATCGTTCAGGCTTTCTGATCTTGTAACTATCACACCCACGTCAATCAATCCACAATCAAAATAGGTTCTCATGGCCAGCAGGTCTCTATCAAACGTCTGATCCTTGCTGTTCCATTCCAAATCGAATGCAACTCGATTCTTCAAAAAATCAATATTATGGCCATCAATATAGCCTTCAATGATCTCTGTTTCGAATGGCTTATTAGCGAATCTGCCTCGCCGCTGTGCAGTTAGACGGGGAAATTTTTTCACAGTTAAATCACCGCTGATGCGGATCTCTCTCCACCCCAGCGGATATAAAATATCGTCAAATTTTTTGGGAATAGGAGATTCATTCCCTCCAGCTTTTCTAATATCCTCCAGAGTCAATCGTAACTTCTGTAGACATATTTTGAGTTCAGCCCATTCAAGCGGAAAGGCATCATGCAAAATTTCAAGTGCGTGTCCATAATTATAAAACTCAAATTTTTGAAGCAGATCACGATCTATGTATTTTTCATTTTCCTGTACCACAAAAATTCCTCCTCATTTGTGGCACGATAATGGTACCACAATAGTTACTTATAGTCAACGATATGGTTCGAAATCCCAAAACTCCTTCATGGAAACCTCTAGGGCATTTACAATTTTTTCAAAACTTAAGATGGTCACATTTCTTTTACCAGACTCAACCCCAGCCAAGTATGTTCGGTCGATGTCCGCCTTCAATGCAAACTTTTCTTGAGAGAGATTTAAGCGTTTACGGAAGTATTTTATTCGATTTCCCACGTCATCGCAAATCATATGAATACCTCCTTAATTTATAAAATAATATCATTATATCATTTTTGTTGACTATAGTACAACGGGCTTTAATTCACAGATCAATCTTTGAAGAAAAAGCGAAAAGTTGATTTCTTGAGGCTCTTCCCGATAAAATGAAGATAGGAGTATTGGACAGTCTAAATAAGCTGTTCAATACTCCTACCTTTATTCCATGGTGGACCCGAAGAGATTCGAACTCTCGACCTCCGCGATGCGAACGCGGCGCTCTCCCAACTGAGCCACGAGCCCAACTATATCGCTCTTCTATTTAGTGAGCGATAATTATTATAACACTTAGTTTTTGGAATTTCAACTATTTTTTTAACTTTTTTTACTTTTTTCTCCGATGGTTTCTTGGGCATAGTCGCAAAAGCTTCTCATACAGCAGATCTCACAGTTCGGTTTGCGGGCGTCACATACCGCCCGCCCATGCAGAACCAAACGATGGCAGAAATCGTTGGATTCCTCCGGAGGAAGGGCGTCTCGCAGGATCTTTTCGATCTTGACGGCATCCTTTAATTTATGAAAGCCCAAACGGGAGGTCAGGCGGATGCAGTGCGTGTCTACCACAACAGCCGGTTTGTGAAAAACGTCGCCTACCACCAGGTTCGCCGTCTTCCGGCCGATTCCGGGCAGTTTGGTCAGCTCCTCAACAGTATCGGGCATCACCCCACCGAAATCTTCTTTCAGCATCCGGCACATCGCTACAATGTCGCGCGCTTTGGTTTTATAAAGCCCGCAGCTTCGGATATCCTCCTCCACATCCTCCACTTTGGCTGCGGCGAAGGAGTCCAGATCCGGATAATGGGAAAACAGCACCGGCGTTACCAAATTCACGCGCGCGTCGGTACACTGCGCTGCCAGCCGGGTCGCGATCATAAGCTGAAGCGGATCGGTGTATTCCAGGGAGCAAATGGCGTCCGGGTATTCTTTTTTCAAGGCTTCCACGGCCAATAAGGCCCGTTGTTTATTGTCCATATCGATATTTTCTCCTTCCATAATGCACAACCCTCTAAATTCAACGTATCGAAAAACGACGGTTTGGTGTACGGCACGTGATTTTTCCGGGAAACGCGGTTATCCATGTTCTACGTCCTCCGAAAACTGTTTTAACGCTGCCTGCGCCGTGACACGGAGCGTTACGGTCAGGTAATGAACATGTTTTTTGTCATCGTGAACCTTTTTTTCATTTACCAGGCGGACAAAATCGACCAGATAGCCGGCTAAGGCCTCGGTGTAAAATCCGATTAAAAACGTTACATAGTCTTCCGGCACGGCCAGGTCTTTGGCGTAGTATCCTACTGCGGCGCCCACGGCTTCCTTTAAATCCGAGATAAAGAAATTTTTAATTTCCGCCCGGCCGTATGCGTCCAAAATGCAATATCGGATGTAGGGGTTCTTTTGGACATAATCGACCAGGAAGAGGATGACGTCTTCCAAATCCAACAGTAAATCGTATTGCCTCATGGCTTGGATGGCTTCCTGCTCCAGAATCCAGTGTACCAGGGCGTAGACGCTGTCAAAATGATAATAAAAGGTTTTCCGATTGAAACCACAAATGTCCACCAGTTCCGTTACGGTTATTTTGGAAAGGGGTTTTTTCTCTACAGCCTGCTTCAAAGCGTCGGCAAAAGCCTGTTTGGTAATGTTGGACGCGATGTTGTGTTTCATCCTGATCCCTCCAAAACAGATTTATTATAAAACATCCCTATGTGGAATGCAATATGAAATACCGGGCAGATGTCCGGAAAGCCCGGACTCTACGGTCAATTTATGCGATTTGACCGTTTTTTACACATATTAGAGGAATTGTCCGTTTTATGCTTTGGCCTTGCCTGGTAAGCTTATGTCATAAGCAGAACCCAATCGGCGCGTTTGCCGTCTCCTTTGACAACTATGACGGAAGTTCGAAAATGCAGACGGATGTGGAAAGAAAACCTGACAAAGGTTTGACGCTTAGGGGCTACGGACGGAAGTGACAGGTGGGGATAGGGGCCAGGTGTCGCAATACAGGTTCTGTGAACATCAAAGAAAGGGAGTAGACGCCATGCCGGAATACTTTTACCGTATTACGATGGACACACCGTTGGGCCCCCGGTACGGCAAGGCCGGTTTGCAAGTAGTACAGGGCAAGGCCGACGGTTTTCTGGAATTGTTTAACCGGAAAGAACCGCTGACCGGCCGGGTGGACGAAAGCGGGAGTTGCAGGCTGCAGGGCAAGCTGGTTACCTTATTCCACACCATTCGATACACGGCTGTCGGTTTGATTGAAAAGGAACGCTTGTGTCTGAAGCTGCAGGGGCTTCTGCGTGGCGAGCCGGCGATCTTTCAGATTACCGGTGTTCCGGAAGGGAGGAAGGAAAAAGCAGAATGAGAAGATTTTATACCGGTATCGTAAATCATAAGAAAACCGTGATCGCGGTTTTTCTGCTTGCTACTGTGATTTGCATTTTTTTAAGCGGCTTGGTGGAGGTCAATTATGATATTAACGATTATTTACCCCCGGATACCGCCTCTACCGTTTCCTTGGAAATTATGGAGGAGGAATTTGACGGAGGGATCCCCAACGCCCGCGTTATGGTGCGTGATGTCACAATCCCGCAAGCGTTGGAATATAAAGAGAGGTTAAAAGCCGTGGACGGCGTAACCGAAGTGGCCTGGCTTAACGATGTGGTAGATATCACCATCCCGTTGGAAACCATGGACCGTGATACGGTGGAAGCCTATTACAAAGACGGCACGGCCTTGTTTTCGGTGACCATCGAAGAGGCCAAACGGCTCGACGCGGTAGAAGCTATCCGGGAGATCATAGGAGAAGACAACGCCATGACGGGAAGCGCTGTTTCAACGGCTACCGCCACGACCAACACGGTCTCCGAGATCCAAAAAATTGCTGCTTTTGCCGTTCTGTTCGTCCTGGTTGTATTGCTTTTGACCACCCGGTCTTGGTTGGAACCGCTGGTGGTGCTGGGCGGATTGGGGGTTGCGATCCTTATCAACAACGGGACGAACCTCATTTTTGGAGAAATCTCATTTGTAACCAACGCAGCGGGCAGTATCCTGCAGCTTGCGGTATCTATGGATTATTCCGTTTTTTTAATCCATCGCTTTGAAGAATGCCGGAATCAAAATTCCAACGTAAAAGAAGCGATGGTTGAGGCTTTGTGCAAATCCACCGGTTCTATCCTGTCAAGCGGGCTGACGACGGTGATTGGTTTTCTCGCCCTTGTGCTGATGCAGTTCCAATTGGGCCCCGATCTGGGGCTGGCGTTGGCAAAAGGAGTAGCGTTCAGCCTGGTTACGGTATTTGTTTTTATGCCTGCCTTTATCCTTTCTGTCTATAAGCTTTTGGACAAAACGAGGCACCGCCCTTTTGTACCAAGCTTTCAAAAGTTCGGAAAGGTGGTATGCCGCGCCATGGTTCCGATGGTCTGCCTTTTTGTGGTGCTGCTCGCGCCCTGTTACCTGGCCTCCAATGCAAACCAGTACTATTTCGGTTCGAGCTATATGTTCGATGAGGGCACAAAGCTGGGCGCGGATTCGTCGGCGGTGGAAGAGGTGTTTGGAAAGAACGATACCTGGGTGCTGTTGGTACCTAGGGGGGATACTGCGACGGAACAGGCGCTTTCCAAAGAACTGCACTCCTTACCGAAGGTGACCGGCATCATCTCTTATGTGGATGCAGCGGGCGCCGAGATCCCCACCGCCTATTTGGACGAAGGGACCCTTTCCCAACTGATGTCCGACCATTACAGCCGAATGGTGCTGACGTTGGATGTACCCAGCGAAGGAGAAGAGACCTTTGCGCTGGTAGAAGAAATCCGCTCGATTGCCGGGACTTATTATCCGGGCCAATATTATCTGGCAGGGGAGGGGGTAAGCACCTATGACCTGATGGCTACCATTACGTCCGATATGCAGAAGGTCAACCTGGTTGCTATCGGCGCTGTTTTTCTGGTGCTCTTGGCGATGATGAAATCCCTTTCCTTACCGGTTATTTTGGTATTGAGCATTGAAACCGCCATATGGATGAACCTTTCCATCCCTTATTTTATGGACTCAACCGTGTTTTACATCGCGTATTTGATCATCAGCTCGGTTCAGCTGGGGGCTACGGTGGATTACGCGATCCTATTTACCGACCGGTATCGGGAGTTCAGGCAGACCATGGAGAAAAAACAGGCGGTTGTGCAGACGGTCTGCGCAACCTCTACATCCATCCTAACCACCGGTAGCGCCCTTACTGTCGTTGGATTTTTGTTGGGATGGATCTCTACCAACAAGCTGTTGGCGCAGCTGGGCAACTTCCTGGGGGTGGGCGCTTTGTGTTCCTTGGCAATCGTCCTGTTTGTCCTTCCAGGATTATTAACGTTGTTAGACGGCATATTTTCCCGCAAACGGCGTAAGACGCATCGAAAAACACCCATCGTACAGGAGGTAACGGAAAATGAAAGCGTTTTATAAAAAATTACTGGCCTGTTTCCTTGCCGCGGTTTTGACGGTATCGGCACTCCCTGCCGCCGCTTTTGCACAGGAAGAAAACACGCCGAAAGAGGAAGTGGTCTATGCTAATTTGAATGCCGACGGTTCGGTATCGGATATTTATGTGGTTAACAGTTTTGACCTGCCCCAAGGCGGGCGGATTATAGATTACGGAAATTACACCGCCCTGCGGAACATGACTTCGACCGCTCCCATTGCGGAGGAGGACGGGACGATACGGATCGACGCCGGGGAAGATAAGCTTTATTATGAGGGGAGGCTGGATAACCGTGATATCCCTTGGGATATCTCCCTGCAATATTACCTGGACGGCGTGGAATGCCCTGCAACGGAGCTCGCCGGAAAAAGCGGGGGCTTGGCCATCTTACTTTCGTTCCGGAAAAATCCGGACTGCCGGGGGTCTTTTTTTGAAGACTATGCGTTGCAGGCTTCTTTGACGTTGGATACAAACCGTGCGGAAAACATTACGGCAAAAGGAGCGACGGTAGCTAACGTCGGTTCGGAAAAACAGCTTACCTATACCATATTGCCGGGGCAGGAATCCGAGTTTACCATTACCGCCGATGTAACCGATTTTGAAATGGGCGGGATTTCCATCAACGGCATTCGGCTCAACATGGAGATAGAGGTGGACGACCAGGTTTTGATGGATCAGGTATTGGCGCTCCGGGATGGGATCGAACGCCTGGATGACGGCGCCGGGGATTTGAAGGAGGGGATCGCTGCCCTGGAAGAAGGCGCCGAAGGCAGCCTGCAAACCGGTGCGGACGAATTCCGGGATGGGGTCGGCCAACTGCATACCGGGACCGCCGGCCTGAAAGACGGGGGAAGCGACTTGCAGGCCGGCGTTACGGATTTGCAGAAAGGCGCCGATACCCTCGACGGTGGCGCGCAGGATTTAAACGACGGTATACTATTGCTCGAGCAAGGGCTAAAAGAACTGAACGGCAAGTCCTCTGAATTGACGGCAGGTTCGGCGCAAATCAAAACGGCATTGCTGCAAATCCAGAATGCCCTAAACGGGGTTTCGGATACGTCCGCAGAAATACAAGCCCTGGTGGAAGCGTCCGCACAGATCAAATCCGGGATCCAGACCCTATCGGATGGTGTTTCCGAATTGCAGAAAAATGTGAGCTATGAGGCATACAAGGCGGTTATGCTGCGCAATGGGCTGGATCTCGACGAATTGGAAGAAGGCAACGGCACCGCGATCCAAAAACTCCGGTCTTTGCTCCAACTGTTGGAACTGCTGATGAATACTCCCGCGGCTGAGGCCTATTTGGATCAGCTTCAGGAGCTGAAAGGACAATTGGAACAAACCATTACGCTGCTTGAGGGCAACAACGCAAATATACAGGGGACAAAAGAATACCTGACTGCGCTGAATACCAATATACAGGCTCTGTCAAACGGAGCGGCCGAGCTCAAAGAAAACTATGAAGAATTTGATGAAGGGATCGGCCGGCTTGCCGCTACGTTGGGTAATCTGCTTTATCAGATATCGGGTCTATCCCAAGGGATAGACACCTTGGTAGAGGAATACGCCAAACTGGATGACGGTTTGAAGGAATATACCGGCGGCGTTGCGCAGATTGTGGCCGGTTACACTCAGATTACAAAAGGTTCCCGGATCCTAGTGGAAGGCAGCGGCGCCCTTCGGGACGGCAGCGCATCCCTTTATAGCGGGACGTCCGAGCTGTTGGATGGGATCATCGGCTTTTATGATGCGACCGGTACGCTGCAAGATGGAACGGGTCAATTAGAAGAAGGGGTTGCAAAGCTTCTTACGGGGGTTGCGTCCCTATATGACGGTTCCGGGGAATTAAAGGACGGGACCGCTGCACTGCGGCAAGAAACCTCCGGCATGGATACCGAGATTTCCGAACAGATCGACGCTTTGTTGGAAAGCATTTCCGGTGGCGGCGATAAGACGGCTTCTTTTGTATCGGATCAAAACACCAGGGTGCAATCGGTTCAATTTGTCATGAAAACGGACGGTATAGAGATCCCGGAGGCAGCGGTTCCTGATGCCGGGGAAGAGAAACCTTTGACCTTCTGGCAAAAGCTGCTGAAATTGTTTGGCCTGTACCACGAAGGATAGGGGGATAGTCCCGCCTGTCAGAAGAGTACCTGAAAAAGAAAAACGGCCTTGCTAAATACAGCAAGGCCGTTTTTCCTGCACAAAAAGTTTTACTATTCCACGCTTTTAAGCGCTTCTACCATGTCGATGTGATCTAGGGTACGGTTCGTGATCAAATCGACAATATATGCGAAAAGGAAGGAAATAACCGCCGCGATCGCATAGCTGACAGGATGGATCGAGACTTCAAAATAAATAGAAGGCATATTGAGCACATATGTCAAACAGCCGCCCAGAAGATGACCGAGAGGCAGTCCCAGCAGGATGCCGAGACCGGTCAGGATCAGCGTTTCCTTATTGACATACAGGTGTACCTCTTTGTCGTAAAAGCCCAGTACCTTGATGGTGGCAAGCTCCCGCACCCGCTCCGAAATGTTTGTGGTAGCGAGGGTGAACAGCACGACAAAAGCCAGCCCTGCCGCAAAGATAATAATCACATACACCACCATGTTCACCAAGGCAAAATCGGCGGAAAAATCCCGCTTTAGGGCTTCTGTACTTACCGAAGAGAGCACCCCTTCCCGCCGGCCCAGTTGGTCTGCATAGGCGGCCTGATCCGGGCAGTCGTCGGAAAGCTGCACCAGGACGCTGTTTGGCTTAAATTCACCAAACAGGTTTTCGTAGGTATCCTGCGTCATATAAATGGTATTGCCCAAATAATTCTTCACAATTTTTGTTACACCGGCTTCGGCCTGTATAAGTTGGGAATCCTGTATGGTAACGGTGTCCCCTTCGCCGAAATGAAGCACCTGGGAAGCATTCTGTGTAATGTATACGCCGTTTTCTTCCATCGGCACCGGGTTGCTCGACCTATCTTCCAGCAAAATGTAATCCTCCAGCAAAGCGCCGCGCGGCACGACGATAAGCTGAACGTTTTCTTCGTCGCCCTGCGCGTTTTCCAGTTTGGCGGAATCGATCAATACATTCAGGTATTGCGAAACGTCATTTCCTTCCTCCATATAAGACAGAAGCAGATCGTTGTCGTCCGCAGTGGAAACCGCCATCAGGTCGTACCGGTAGGTTTGCTCATATTGCTTTGGCATCAGGTCGGAGACCGTGTCTTTGATCGCAAAACCGCAAAGCACCAAAGCGGTACAACCCATGATGCCCGCAGCGGTCATAAACAGCCGTTTTTTGTATCGGAACAAATTGCGCGCAGTTACCTTGTTAAGGAAAGAAAAATGTTTCCATATCCATGGTATATATTCCAAAAAGATGCGGGAACCGGAGTGGGGTGTTTTTGGGCGCATCAAGGCCGCCGGAGTCTGTTTCAGTTCGGCACGGCAGGCAAGCGCGGCAGCGCCGGCAATGCCCGCCATAAACAGGAACGTTCCGCCGATTCCATACAAAGGGTCGAAGAAAAGTCGGTATTCGGGCACCAGATACATGGTGTCAAAGATGTAGAAGATAATCTTAGGCAGCAGCACAAAACCGCCAATATCACCAAGGATGCCTCCCAAGAGGCAGGCGGCAAAGGTATAAAGCAAATACTTTCGGCGGATTTCCCGATTTGTAAACCCCAATGCCTTATAGGTACCGATCAGCCCGCGTTCTTCTTCTACCATGCGGGTGATGGTAGTCAGGCTGATGAGGATCGCAACAATGAAAAAGACGATGGGAAACGCCGTACCGATTGCCTCAATGGAAGAAGCGTCGTTTTCTATGTTCGAGTATCCGCTCATGGAAGTACGGTCCTGGATATACCATTTCGGCCTGTCGATTTCGCTGACTTCTTCGCGTGCGTCTTCTAATTTTTGTTCCGCTTCTTGTCGCTTACCTTCGTATTCCTGCTTTTGCTGTGTGAGTTCCGCCGTACCGTCTTCTAATTTTTTCCGGCTCTCTTCCAGCTCCACACGGCCGTCTTCCAGCTTCCGGCGGCCGTCTTCCAGCTGTGCTTCCTGCTGCGCTATGGTTGTCCAGGCGGCTGTAAACTGTGCCTGCGCTTGTTCTTGCTGTTCGCTGAGCGCGTCGAGCTGTTCTGAAAGAGCCGACGACGTGGCGCTTAATTGGGCAAGACCCATTGCCAACTGCGGCAAAGACTGGGGAAGGGCTTCCAACTGCTGTTTTTGCGCGTTGAAAGCGGCAAGCTGTTCCTCGTAACCGGGGGAGGTGGGGTCCAGCGTGGAGATCTGAACGTCGATTTGCCGTATAGCGGCGGTTATCACGGGGGATAGTGCGTTAAGGAAGTTGCTTTGGGCGAGTGCAATCGCTTCGGGCAGCGCCGTTTGAGCGTTTGACGCTTGCTCCTTCAGGTCGGAAAGCTGTTGTGCAAGATCGGTGTATTCCGGCGAATCCGTTGAAAGGGAGGCCATCTGTTCTTCCAGGGAGGCTATCTGTACCTGTGCACGAACAAGCGGCAGATAGGCTTGTTCGGCGGAAACGAGCAGGGCGTCCCATTCTGCGGACGGCCACATACTGCCGAATTGGGCGGATAACTCCTGCGCTTGGGAGGTGAGAGTTGCATATTCTGACCCAACCTGGGATTGGTTGTTTTCCAGCTGCGAACGGGCAGAGGCAATTCGGTCGTTCGCTTGAGACTGCTGCTTGGTTAACTCGTCTTTCCCCTGGTTAAGTTGGGCCTCGCCGTCGTTTAATTCCTGTTCCGATTCCAGAAGCTCCTGCTCACCTTCTGCCAACGCTGCATATCCGTCGTCCAGTTCCTGCTGGGCGTCTGCAAATTCGGCATCGGCTTCGGCAAATTGTTCCTCCATCTCCTGCTCGGCGTCCGTTACCTTTCCATAAGCCTCCCCGGTGACTGCGTCATAACGCGCCTGTTCGCGTGAATCTTTTATGGAGGTTTCGATGCTTTCAACTGTTTGGGCAACAATAGTTTTGTAATCCTCGGAATAGCAGGCAAGCTCGTCAGCACCCGACAGCGTCAAGTAGATCGCCGTATATATATCGGTTTGAACCGCTTTCGGAGAGACAAAAAAGACATAATCCGTGGAGGCAGAAGAGCGGAAAGCATTGGAGCCTTCCCCGGTGTTCATATCCATCGGATTGATGACGACCGCCGTGATGGTAAAAGAAGTATTGGCAAGCGCCGGTGTTTCTTCTTCCTCGTCCAAATCCACGTTAAATTCGTCGTCTTCGTTGGCAGTCGGTTCGCCGGCGGGTTTCTCTTTTTCCTGCTCTTCCAAGAGGAGGGTATCCCCTATGGATTTTCCAGTATCCCGGATGTATTTTTCGGTGACCGCGATTTCGTCGGCATTCTGCGGCAACACCCCTTCCAAAAGATAGGGCTTATTGAGCCCATTTTGGCTTAAAGCCTGCACCTGTGCGCTTTGCTGTCTGCCGGCCGCCTGCGTATAAACCGTTTCGCTGTAGGAGCCTTCTATCGTTTCCACACCGTCCAGTTCGGAAAGGGCTGCTACATCCTCTTGCGTCAGTCCCAATGTAGAGACGACACAGACGTCGTAAAGCTTTTGCGCGTCGAAAAATGCATCGGCGGAATAACGCAGGTCGCTGCAAGCGGCCTTGATGCCGGTCAGCATGGTCACGCCGAGTGCAGAGATCAGCAGAATAGAACAGAAACGCTTTTTTCCTCTTAGGATGGAGCGCCATATATCTTTTCGGTAAGCATTTTTCATAGTTTTGAGCTTCCTTTCTCACAAGCATAGCGTTTCTACCATTCAATTTCTGCAATGGAAGTAGGATGCTCATTACAGGTAACCTCAATCACTTTTCCGCTTTTAAAACGAATCAGGCGGTCCGCCATAGGGGCGAGCGCCGAGTTATGGGTAATGATCAGGACCGTAATTTTTTCTTTGCGGCAGGTGTCTTGCAGCAACTGCAAAATCTGTTTGCCGGTGGCGTAATCCAAGGCGCCGGTGGGTTCGTCGCACAACAGCAGTTTGGGGTTTTTCGCCAGCGCGCGCGCAATGGAAACACGCTGCTGCTCTCCGCCGGAAAGTTGGGCCGGGAAGTTGCTTTTGCGTTCCGAAAGCCCGACCTTGTCCAGTGTTTCGGAAGCGCTTAAAGAATCCGGGCATATCTGCGCCGCCAGTTCTACATTTTCCAGGGCGGTCAGGTTGGGCACAAGGTTGTAAAACTGGAAAACAAACCCGATATCTGTCCGCCGGTAGCCGATGAGTTCTTTTTTTGTGGATAAGGTAATATCTCGGCCATCTACCAAAATCTGGCCGGAGGTGGGTGTGTCCATTCCGCCCAGAATATTAAGCGCAGTGGTCTTGCCCGCACCGGAGGAACCAAGGATAACGGCGAGTTCGCCTTTTTCTACTTGAAAGGATGCATTGTCCAACGCCTTGATTGTGGTTTCTCCTGCAGGATATTCTTTGGTAACGCGATTGAATTCAATGTAAGCCATAATATGCAGCACTCCAATCACAAAACAACTTGTTGATTTATTCTATTATACTTCCATCCCATATCGTGCATCAATCAACAATTAGAAAGGAATTGTTGATTAAGTTGTATTTAACCGGTTGCCGTATCGCTTAACATCGTGTTATTATGATAATAAGTTTTATTTTAATAGGGAGGTCCCATGAAAAAGCAGCCTCAGATTACCGAACAAACGAAACATAACCTGCGCACGGCGTTTTGGAGCCTATACATGGAAAAGCCGATCGAAAAAATATCCATTAAAGAAATTACGGATCGGGCAGGCTACAATCGCGGTACGTTTTATCTGTATTATAAGGATGTATACGACTTATTTACTCAAATTGAAGAGGAAATCCTTGAGGCAATTCAGAAGGTGATTCGGGAAGCGATATCCAAAAACAGTACGTTTGACCTTTCCCATCAAATGGGCTTTTTGATGGAATTGGTACAAACGCATTCCCGGTATGTGCCTGTTTTGTTAAGCGACCGCGGCGACCCCAAGTTTGCCACACGAATGAAAGAGCTGATCTGGCCTTTGCTCAACCGCTATTTTGTGCCCTCTCAGGGTCACAATGAATATGAGATGGGGTTGCTCTCAGAATTTTATCTTTCCGGTGTGTTGGCGGTAATAGCAAAGTGGCTTTCCGACCCCCAAATGACCGTCAGTCAGTTTTTGGCATTTATGATACCCAGCGTCTTTCCTAGCGATGGGCAGCCGTAGGGGTTTCTTTTGCTCGGGTGGAATCCTAAAAGGGTTTGTGCATAGGGGAAGCAATGATCCGGCTAAGGAGGTAAGAATATGACGACGGCTTTATTGATTGGCGCGGTTGTGCTGGTGATCTGCGTTGCTTCCAGCAAGCTTTCCAATAAGATCGGCATCCCTGTTCTATTGCTTTTTATAGTGTTGGGGATGCTGTTTGGGTCCGATGGTATTTTGAAGATAGGCTTTGATGATTTTCAGCTTGCGGAAAAGATCTGCTCCGCCGCTCTGATCTTCATAATGTTTTATGGAGGCTTTGGAACCAGTTGGGCTCCTGCAAAGCCGGTGGCGGTCAAAGCGGCGCTGCTATCTTCTTTGGGGGTAATCGCTACCGCGGGGCTTACCGGCGTATTCTGCCATTTTGCTTTGGGGATGGATTGGCTCGAGGGGTTGCTTGTGGGTTCGGTGATCGGCTCAACCGACGCGGCGTCCGTCTTTTCCATTCTGCGTTCCAAAAAACTGAATTTAAAATACGGCTTGGCCTCAATGCTGGAAGTGGAAAGCGGTAGCAACGACCCTTTTGCCTATACGCTCACTATGGTTTTTTTGGCGCTGATGTCGGGCAATGGAGAAATCTCTATCAGTTACTTTATTTTTTCGCAGATCATATACGGCCTGCTATTTGGTGCGGCGATCGGATTGCTCTCCGCTTTTCTATTAAGGCGGGTGCACTTTGAAATCAACGGCCTGCATACGATATTGGTGGTGGCGGTGGCTTTGCTTGCCTATGCGCTTCCTTCCCTAGTGGGCGGAAACGGTTATCTGAGCGTATACCTGGCCGGCATTATACTGGGGAACAGCAAGATTTTTGACAAGGTTACCCTGGTACATTTTTTTGATGGGGTAACCTGGATCATGCAGATTTTGATTTTCTTTTCTTTGGGTCTGCTCTCTTTCCCTTCCCAAATGCCGCAAATCCTGCTTCCTGCCATTGGAATTACCATTTTTCTTACCTTTGTGGCTAGGCCCGCAGCTGTATTTGCCATATTATCCTGGTTTAAAGTACCGGTACGCCAGCAGCTATTGGTTTCTTGGGCGGGATTCCGTGGGGCGGCGTCGATTGTTTTTGCCATTTATGCGGTCATCAGCGACGCACAGCAAAGCATTGACATTTTCCATATTGTCTTTTGTGTGGCATTGCTTTCGGTTTCGTTTCAAGGGACGCTGCTCCCGGTATTTGCCAAAAAGCTTCTTCTGGTGGATGACCAAGATACGGTGTTTAAAACCTTTAACGACTATCAGGATCCTATGACCATGAAGTTAATCGAGCTACCCATTAGCCAAAGGCATCCATGGGCGGGCTGCCGTCTTAACGAGATTTCTATGGCGGAAGGTTCTTTGGTGGTAATGGTCAAACGGGACGAAAAGGCGTTGGTACCGCATGGGGAAACGCTGATTCAGACAGGGGATGTACTGGTAGTAAGTTGCCCTTCTTATGAGGACGATGGGAGCGTACGCCTGTTGGAAGAGACGCTGGAGAAAAGACATCCTTGGGTAAATAAAAAGCTTAGCGAAATTACGCTGCCGCGAGGGTCTTTGGTGGTAATGGTCAAACGGGAGAATGAATCCATGATTCCCAATGGGGATACGCTCCTGCAGCGCGGCGACGTACTTGTGATGAGTGCAGCGGTTTCTCAGAAGACTGTCAGCAAAGCGGATTCGTAACGCTTTAATTGAAAATAACGTTATAAAATCAAAAAGCCTGCCGTTTTTTGAGTCGGCAGGCTTTCCTTTTAGATTAAAATAGATCCTTTAGATCGTAAGGCGTTTGCTGGTATACATAATAGTTCAGCCAGTTACTGTACAACAGGTTTGCGTGGCTGCGCCAAGTCATGGGGGGCAGGGCGGCGGGGTCGTCGCCGGGGAAATAGTTTTGGGGAACTTTTGGGGAAAGCCCACGGTTTACGTCGCGAAAGTATTCGTTTGCCAGCGTATTGCGGTCGTATTCTGCATGGCCTGTGACAAAAAATTGCCGTCCGTTTTTACTGGCGACGATCGTTACCCCTGCGATGCGGGAGGTAGCGAGGATAACCAGTTCCTCGTGCTGCATAATGTCTTCCCGGCGGACTTCCGTATTTCGGGAGTGCGGCAACAGGAAACGGTCGTCAAAACCGCGCATAAGGGGATGGAAGACGTCGCTGATCCGATGGCGGAAGATACCGGAAAGTTTTTCGCGCAGCGGATATTTGGGGATGCCATAATGGTAGTAAAGCCCCGCCTGTGCGCCCCAGCAGATGTGGAATGTGGAGTAAACGTTCTTTTTACTCCACTCCATAATATCCGTCAGTTCCCGCCAATAATCTACTTCCTCAAAAGGAAGCAGTTCCACCGGTGCGCCGGTGATGATCATGCCGTCGTAACGCTCGCCCCGAATTTCACTGAACGATTTGTAAAAAGTACTCAAATGGGAAGAGGCCGTGTTTTTGGCAACATGGGTTACCGTTTGAAGCAGTTCGATATCAATTTGTAGCGGGCTGTTTCCCAAAAGTCGAAGAAGCTGGGTTTCCGTTTCTATTTTTGTTGGCATCAAATTAAGAATTATAATTTTTAGCGGACGGATGTCCTGTTTCATAGCGCGTTCGTGTGTCATGACAAAAATATTTTCAGACTCCAGCACTTTTCTGGCCGGAAGGGAATCCTGAATTTTAATTGGCATTTTCATGGCCTCCGTTGTTAAATGTAAATTCATTATAACAAAGAGTGTTCCAGACTGCAATACAAGGTACTGGAAAGAAAGGCTCCAGAAAAAATAAGAAATTTAAAATAAAGTGTTGACAAAAGGGGAAGAGATATGATAATATATCGAAGCCGCTTCGA
>CAMMKL010000002.1 GCA_946497265.1 uncultured Clostridia bacterium
CGGCCAACTCATAATACGGGGTCCTCGCTGCCCACCTACCCAGGTGGAACCCCTTGCGCGGCGCAAAATACCGTTGCTGGCGCCGTGATCGCCGCGCGAACCGTTATCCGAGGTGAAGACGATCAGCGTGTTATCGTAAACGCCCTGGCGCTTCAATTCATCCTCAAGCGCAGCCAGAGCCCAATCTACGGCCGCCACACAGGCACCGAAATCCCCATTTTCCGATTCATGCACAAAGCGTTCGGGCGCATAAAGGGGCAGGTGCACCTGCAAAGGGGAAAGATTCAGAAAAAAGGGCGATCCTTTGCTGCGGCGGATAAAACGTACGCATTGTTCCACATAGCGCTCGATCAGCCCCCGTTGATCCGGCTGCTCCTGAATGACCTCATCGTCTTCCAAAAGAGGTAGAGGAGGAAAATCCTTGTCTACTTCCTCCACCGGCGCCCAAGTACGGCGCTGACGCCCCATGTCGTTGCTGTAGGGCAGTCCGTAATAATGATCATACCCGTATTTGGTAGGCAAAAATTCCGGTTGATCACCGCAGTGCCATTTTCCCACCAGCATGGTGCGGTAGCCTGCCTGCTTAAGCGCCTGCGGCAGCGTAAATTCTTCATGGTTGATTCCGATCCCATGCCCGGGCATAAGCACCGCCTTGCCTTCAAAAGAGGAAAATCCGATTCGGTTGGGGTAACAGCCCGTCATCAGCGCGCCTCGGCTTGGGGAACATACCGGCGAAGGGGCATAAAAATCGGTGAATAAAATCCCGCCCTTCGCCAGTGCATCCACATGCGGGCTGCGATTTAATTGGGAGCCGTAACACCCCAAGTCACCATATCCCATATCGTCACAGTTAATGAGTAGTATATTTGGTTTTTCATTCATATAAATCCCTGCCTTTATAGCGATAAACCGTATTTTTGTACAAATTCTGAAAAATTCACTACCGTCTGTTCGGTGCGCGCCTTTTCTGCAGCGAACGCCATTAAATGGCTTTCCAAAGACTGTGACACCTCCGTGGGCAAGTCATTCTTGCCGCTTGCTATGCTGCGTACAAAACTGCCCGTCAGCCCCCGGTCCCCGCCGTGGTGCCCCTCTGCCGGAACATCCAAATGAATTTTTGTCTTCTTCATTGTGCTGAAATCCCGATAGCTAATGAGGTTTCTCGCCATATCGCCCACAATTTCCCCTTTTGTACCCATAATACGTACATGGCGGGTGATCTTACTGGAAAAAGCTGTGATGGTCAGCTGCGCCTCCACCCCGTTGAAAAAGGAAAGCCCCACCGTCTGATGATCCGGAACGTTGTTGCCACAGCGGTATACGCACCGGCCGTAATCAGAATGAAACAAAGCATGTTCCAAATCATGCATAGGATCCTCCAGCTTTACTATCTCACTAAGGAAGTTTGCAGGCTCAAACCATTGGTATAGACGCACCGCGTTATAAGGGCACTCCTGGGCCGAGGGACATCCCCAGGCGCAATATTCGGGCGCGCCCGGCGGACAGTTCTCGGGACGGAATTCCAAAAGGGACCCGCTGGAAGACACAGACGCTACCGGCCCGCCCGCCAGCCAACGGAGGATGTCCAGATCATGACAGGATTTTGCCAATACCAAAGGACTTGAGGCGGAAGAATCCTTCCAATGGCCGCGTACGTAGCTGTGCGCGAAGTGGTAAAAGCCGATATCTTCCTCATACTGGATGTTGGCCAATCGTCCTATCATGCCGCTGTCGAGCATGGATTTTATCTGCAGGAAGAACGGAGTATACCGCAGCACATGGCATATAGCAAAAATTTGCCCTTCCCCGCCGTGTGTACAATCCTTCCAGATACGCACGCATTCCTCCGCCGTGTTAGAAATCGGCTTTTCCAAGAGGACATGGTATCCGGCCTGCCGAGCAAGCAGGGCGGGGCTGTAGTGCATGCCGTCCTGGGTGCAGATAAAGGCCGCATCCGCCAGACGCGGCTGCCCAAACAGCTCTTCATACCCTGTAAAGCAACGGTCGTCCGGTATGCCGTGCAGCTTCTGAAATTCCTTGCGACGCTGTTCGTTCGGCTCCGCCACGGCGGTGATCATGAGTTCATTCGGATGTTCCAGCGCGTATTTGCCGTATACATGACGGCCCCGGTCGCCGGCGCCTATTACAACGGCGGTTACTGTTTTCATGTCCCCAACTCCCTTTCGGTTTCTTTGTTTTCATTATATGAGAATCTCCGCTTTTCCGCATTCAATATGTTGCGCATTATCTACATTTAATTGCGTTTTTCATAGGTAAAACTAGGTATTTCTTTCAACTCGTTTTCAAATTCATATTTATGATATAATAAGGAATAAACCTTTTGGGATATAACTGATTATGTAACTTACGGCAGGGAATCTGGAAAGATCTTGCGACTGCCGGAATGAGATATATAATTAAAAACTTAACAATTCTGTTAGTAAGGAGAGGGCATGCCAGTGGAGCACCGAGCCGTACGAGAAACCATCCCTGTACCCAGACAGGATTTTCCAGTAATTATCCGTAAAACCTTGGTGAATCGGCCGCAAATGATATTTGGCGGGCATTTTCACCCACAATTTGAGCTTCTGTATATCAAACGGGGGAAGCTTTCGCTTTGCTGCAACAAAACCGATCTGCAGCTTGAAGCAGGACAGCTTGCTGTTTTGAACCCCTACGACATTCACACTGCCTACAGTGAGAAGGGATTGCTTTATTACTACTGCGTAATACTAGACCCTAACTTTCTGGGCGGCGGATCCGGAGACGTTTGCTCTACCCGATATATCCAACCTTTTGCACACGGAGACCTCCATTTTTCCAATGTCACAACCGCTACCGCGCCATGCAAGGAACTATTCGAGCGGCTGGTAAACGAATACACAACAGGCACACCCGGCTTTGAGCTGGCAATAAAGGCCGATCTGCTGCAAATTTTTCTGGAACTGTACCGCACTGTTCCCTTCTCCAAACTGAATGCGGCGGAACGGCAGATTCGTCAACGCGAGGGGAAACGCTTTCAGGTGCTTTTTCAATATCTGGACAATCACTATAACCAGAACATCACGTTGGATCAGATGGCGGAAATAGCGAATTACAGTATGTATTACTTTAGCCGGCTATTTCATCGGCTTACCGGCAAAAAGCCGATGGAATATCTGCGGAACTTGCGTTTACAAAAGTCAATGGAGCTGCTGCTTTCCGGTATGAGTGTAAGCGAAACCGCTATGCACTGTGGATTCAATTCCCCTAATTACTTCAGTAAAATTTTTCGGGAAGAATTCGGTCAGGCACCGAGTGCGTTTCTCGTTCCCCCTCGGGACCGTTAATTTTAAGTCTGTTCTTCTTTCTTAAATAGTGGTTCAAAAAACTATGACTACAAGATAATGGGATACAAACAGCGCGACAGCGTAGACCATCTCGCATAAGCCGTTTTACAAGATCCCTTTTGGGGCGGCACCTGGTGTGTAACACCAGCGCGGCATGAACGCTTATAAAAATAATGCCTATTTGGATCTAGAACAGGAAAGCGGTATCAGGCTCTTATGAAAAACAAAGAAAAGATCCCTTTATATTGAAAAGAAACAGCGCACCCGTAGAGAAAAATCCTCTACGGGTGCGCTGTTTTTCTATCGATTTTCTTTTCGTTTTTGCGTTAGCTCTTCCGCTTTTTCAAAAGCAAGAGCATTCCCGCTGCGGTCACCGCCAGCAGGGAAACCGACGCTATCGGGGCGGCGTCACCTGTGGTCGGCGTTTCATTATTGTCATGGCCGCCGCTGGGCTCACTGGGTGTTTCACTTGGGTTGCCGGAATCGCCGCCTTGCTCTTCTCCCTTTTCCACCAAACCCGCTTCGGCCGATATCATTTTTGCAATCGCCGCCTGAATATAGACCATATCCGCTTCGCTCAGATCCTGAGACGCAAGGGCCTCGGCTTCCGCTATGGCCTCGCGTACCGCGTTGGCGCTTTCTTCGGTGTACTTGGAAAGATCAATGGCTTTGAGGTTTTCCAGCCATTTGTTCAACATCGTCTTATCGGCGCGTAGGCGCAGGGCACCCATTGCCTCCGTCAGAGCCCATCTGGCACTATTGACTTCCGTCTGAGTAGCGCCCGCGTCCTCATAGACCTTAACCGCCTCATCAAGCGCCGTTTTAAAGGCTTCCTTTGCCTCCATGTCGTCCACATAGTCATCTAGGTCATATCCCTGAGCTTTTTCAATCAGGACACCCAACTGCTGCTTATCGACCGCCTGACCGGCCGGAATCAATTTCTCCATGGCGTCTTCCAGAGCCTTATAAGCGGCGTCAAGATCGATCTTCATGGCTTCTTCGTCCTTTAGAAGCTCTCTGGCAGCCTTTAGCGCCTCCTTAAATGCGTCTTTCTCTGCGCCGTCCTGATAATCCGCCATATCCAGCGCACCTGCGATGCCAACCAGTGCGTTCAGGGCGGTTTTATCACCCTTTTCAAATCCTACCGCCTGGATGATATCCACCAGGGCACTCCAGGCGTTGTCTACCTGTTCCTGGGTGGCGTCGGGATCGTCGTATATCCTCTGTGCCGCGTCGAGTACACGCAGGAATTCCTGTTTTGCGGATTCAACCAGCTTGTCAACGTCGCCGTTGTCTTTGTGGCCGTTGGCAATATCCAGGAAGATCTTAAGCGCCTGCTTGTCTACGGAAGTCAAACCGTTGACGGCCGCCTGGAGTTTATCCTTATATTCGTCTACCATCTGCTGCGTGAGATCTTCTACATCCATTTCCAGGATTCCTTTTGCTTCGGCCAAAGCATCCTGGAACTTCTGCCAACTTGCCATGGTGTAATCGCCCTGCTGCAAGTCCTTGTATTGATCGTACAGGGATTGCAGAGCGGAAGTATCCACATTGGTGGTGCTCACCACGTCCACATAGAAATCGTCGAACACCAGGTATCCGGTGAGCAGGTCGTTGCTGTCTACCAACTGCTTGATGGAAATATAGCAGTCGGGATCGTCGCCGGTGGTAAACTCGATTTCAATGTTCTGTCCGACCGGCTTGCGTTTGGAGGCGTCCGGCTGGTTCCCGTTTTCACCGATGGCGTAGGGTTCGCCGGTCTGCTCCATTGTCTTGCTGGCCAGCACCGTACCGTTTCCGGCGTTGGCTTCCAGCGCATACGCGCCGCCCTTGGGGGTGTAGTAAAGCATACCGACCCGATAGGTGGTGTTGGGCATCAGGCGCAGCACGGAAGGACGGGTACGGAACTGGATGCGGTTGGTGCCGCCGCCGTCGTAGTCGTTCTGTTTTACGCTGTAGTTGCCGTTGATGACGTAGGACATGTACTGGTTGCCGCCCTTATTGAAGTCGGGGCTTTCGTCGGCCAGGTGTGCGCGCGACGAGTTGCTGCCGAATTCAAAGGCGCCAAACTGCATATCCACGTTTTCAAAATCGTCGAAATAGTAATGGTCGCCCATGTCGGTATGGGTGGGGTGTTCCCAGATGTGCACATCGTCTATTAAAACGACCGCATCCGCATTCGGGCCGGCCGCTGCGGTAAAGCTGACGGTCGCCGTGCCGCTTTCGTCGGCGGTAAAGATCACACGCATACGGTTAAAGTAAGTACCTGCGTACTTATTGCCGAAAGATTTTTCTTTGGTATGGGTCAAATACGCCTCCTCGTGGGTGCCGTCCGGCAGATCCACGGCAAAGGTTACCCTGCGTTCGGCCTGATTGGCCACCTGCACCCAGGCGGAGAGGCTGTAGTCCTTGCCGGGGGTCAGCCCGCTGATTTCCTGAGAGATCACAGCGTCTTGCCGGCCAATCTGTAGGATATTGTTGTAGTTCTGATCCTTGATATAGGTAATGTGATCCACATTTCCTCCGGAAGAGGAACGCTCCCAAGCGGCGGAAGCATCCTGGTCTTTGAAGTTCTGGCCGTCAAAGCCCTGATCCTTTACCTGCTTATATTCGGACCAATTACCAGCCGTCTTGGTCTGTCCGGCGGTCGCTTCGTCCTTATAGATCACATAGGGGGTTTGGGCTTCTGCGTCGATGGTGACCTGCCCGTTCTCTACCGGGAGGGTATCCACCAGTACTTTTCCGTTTTCGGTATTTTCATACAGCTTGACGTTGCGGATCCCTTCCCAGGATTCCGGCAGGGTCCAGGTCGTGGAGCCGCCGTCGGGGTTCCAATGGTAGATCTTGGTTTCGTCCAACGGATTCCATGGGATGAAGATCAGGCTGTCGGATTCGGTGTTGAATTTGCCGTCGCTGGTGTATTCGAGGTCGCAGATGGCATAGGTGTTGCCGTTTCTGGAAACATAAAGCTTGCCGTCCTTGACTTCGCTCACCACGCCGTTTTCAAACTCCATCTTCTGGTTGTCGTCATACCATTTCATGATGCCGAAGTATTGTAAATACTTGGTGACCAAGTTCTGATTATAGAACAGGTCGATGCCCTCGTGCAGGTCGTACTGATCCTGCCAGGAGCCTACGCCGGGCTGCTGCACGCCCTTTAGCAGGGTGGAGACATACGGGCTGTTGGCCGGGAAAGCATCCTGGATATTATTCTTCAGGAAGCGCTGCACGCGGCTGCCGTCGCCGCTGGTGGGATAGTGCAGGTCGGTGCCCCAGTGGGTCCACACTGCGTCCTGCTCAAACGGGCCGGAAAATTCGGTGGCCTGCCACCAGCCGTTTTCGTGGAACATTTGGGAAACCTGTTTGGAGTGCCAGTTGGCCTTGCCGCCCTGCACGCCGTAAATATCCACATAGACCCAGCCGAGGGAAGATTCGGAGTCGCCTTCCAGGGTGGTATCCTCCTTGAGCATGTCAAAACGCTTTTTCAGTTCGCCGCTCAGCAGATCCTTGGTCTCGTCTACAAAGAAGGCCTGGTCATACCAGCCCCAGTTCTTGGAAAGGCTGCCGGTGCTGCTACCGACAAAGTGGTCGAACTTGGGGTAGAAGGCGTCGAGCATCATTTCGTCAATATTGACGTGCACGCCCACCTTGGTGTTATATTCGTTGGCTACCTTCAAGAGATCCCTAAAGCCTTCCACACCGCCCTGACGGATTCCGATGTGGCCGCCCGCGTCGTTGTGGGCGTCGTCATGGCCTTCGGCCTGGTAACCTTTTTGTAACTGCATCTGGCCGAAGCCGTCGTACAGGTTGTAGAGCTTTTTGATCATGTCGGCGGAATAGTTAAAGTCGCTCTGCACCTGGCTGGCGGAGTTTGCCATGATGTAAGGAACGTAATTTTTGATTTCTTCGCCGCCCAGCGGAATTTCCATATTCTCGCGGTAGCCGATCGCGGCGTCCTGCCAGTCAACGATCTGGTCGTTGTTGCGGTCGGGGGAAATTACAACCTTGGCCCACATGGTATCCAAAGCCGGGAAATTTTCCGCCTGATAAGGGTCGTTGATATCCACTTCCGGCCCGCGATAATCCCAGCCGCCGGTGCCGATGGAAAGCATACGGTTTTTCTTGTCCGGTACATCGATGTAGATGATGTTCTTGGAGGGGGTTTCCGCCACGTTGTTGAGCACGGCCACGCCGAAGTTGCCGTCGCTGATGAACCCGTAAGAGATGGGGTTGGCGCCTTGCGCGTTGGTAAACGTGGTGTTTTCGTTTGGTTCCAGGGTATTCGCATAGGTGGCGTCGCTCAAATTGAACATGCGGTCGGTCACCGAGTTCCAATCTCCGCTTGTGTACATTCCGGCCGCAGAGGCTTTTGCGTTCTCATCCATATTATAGTGGGCGGCCGCCAGTTTTTGGCCGCTGAACTCCAGCGAGCGCAGCACAAAACCCTCCGGTTCCTCCAAAACTTTGGTGACCATATCCAGGCTCATGCCATCCGCCTTCATGGTGACTTCCAGCTTAACCTTGCCGTAGCTGCCTTCTTCGGGAAGCTCGGGGTTTTTGAGCGCGTCGATTTCCAGGGTGTATACGGCGTTGTCGGCGTTTTTCTGGATATCGGTCACAACCGCCTCGTATTTATTGCCGTTCATGGCAACGCGGTAGAGATACTCCTCCGGGTCTTGCGCCAGTAAAGTCTTGCCGGCATTGTTGCCGGAGGTAAAATCATACTGGTTCACAGTGGGATACCGGTTGTCAAGGGTAACCGTCATATCCTCAGAAGCGATGGTAAAGGGCTCGTAATCCACTACAACGGACGGCCCTTTATCCACATACTCCTTGTAAGTTAGGGAATCGATGGTTACCGTTTTGGTGGCATACCAGCTGGAAATGCCGCACTGGCCGGGCGCGCCGGGAACCTCGGCGATGATCTTGCTGCCGATCAGCTCGGTGGTTCCTGCTTCCTCATCGGTCAGTACGACCTTTACTTCCTTACCGACCGTGGTTATCTTGACGGTATACCAGTTATCCGCCTTCAGGGTTCCGGTATTGGCGGCAAAGTCGCCCCAGCCCCCATCGTAGGAATAGGTCCACTTGTTCAGGTCGCAGGCTACCTGCAAAAAGCCCTCGTCGGACTTTTTGACCACAAAACCAAAACGGCCGGAATCCACGCTCAGCTTGAAGCGCACAGTCAATTCCGAATCGCCGATGAACGGCGAATCCGCGTCCACCAGCTTGACGACCGGAACGCTCGGCAGCGTCAGTAGGCCGTCGGCAATGGTCGGGGTATTGTTATAGGTCCCGTCGAACGCCTGCCAGTTGATGGAGGTGTCGTCCGCTTCGTAGGTGCGCACATAATCCGGCACCGCCACGGCGGGAGTAATGGTAATCTCTTTGCGGCCTTCCACGCCGTTGGAAGCTTTTGCAATGACGGTAACGGTTCCTTCATATATGGGGGTCACCAGGCCGCCCTCGCTGATAAAGGCGCTTCCGGTGCCGTCTTCAATATCCCATACAACGTTCTGGTCCGCCTCTTGCGGCAATACGGCCGCCTGCATCTGCAGGGTCTGGTTCAGCGGCACACTGTCCGCTTTTGCCGTGACTTCCACACCAGTGGCCGCCGTATCGGAACTCAGGTTGAGTTCATACAACAGGCATCGACCCCAAATTGCGGGGGCTTCTTCCACATTGAAGCGTACTTTGGACGCCACCAGCGGAGTATCCAAATATATGGTAAGCGGTTCCGCGGGTTCTTCCTCCGTGGTCCACGGCACATCGTAGACGCGGGTCTTCTCGCCCCAATCGTTCGCCGCTTCGTCCCATGCCTGTAAGGAAAATTTCGTCACACCCTGGGAAGCGCCGAAGTTGGTAGCAAGAAATACCTTCTCAATATTGGTTTCCTGTTTTAAGGTGATCTCAAAGTGCGGATCCTCCGGAATGGCGGAGCTCTGCACCGTCGCCCACATGGTGGTTAAATCCCCGTCAAACATATTTTCATGGGGGTTAGCACTGTCTGTGGTAAAGTTTGATGTAATGGATTCGATGTTGGTGGACAGAGCGCGCTGCTCCGCCGCCAGTTTCCGTGCCTGCATCGCTGTCAGATCCTCCGATGAGATCGGAGAAATCGAGGCAGCCTGCGGGGCTTCTGCGTCTGCCGCTCGTGCGGAAACCTGTGTCGCCATACTGGAGGTAAATACGGTTGCAGCCAGCAGCAAACTCAAAAGCTTGCGCATTGACTTTCTTTTCATTAGCGTCCTCTCCTTTTTCCCGGGCACCAGGAACCCTTCTTTTCCCTTTTCCGGTACCGTTTCGATCTTTGTTGCAACGGTAAACCAATAAAAATCCGTTTTTTCATTCACCGTCACACATATTCATTTTAGTGGCCATTTCTGTATTATAAAATAGGTTAATTTATACTTTCATTGTCAATTTTCGCAATAGTGTTTAAAATAGATTCCAGAATGCTGTAGAATGAGGTCAAGTTATCCTAATCTCTCTTAAACTTTCTTACCAAAACAATGCATATACTGTTGGAGCTGCTTACCCCCGGGCTAGTGGCATAAAACACAGGATCTGACGCAGTATACCCGCAAGCCAATTTGTTTTAGTTGCTTTTTTATTTATTGATGTCTTTTAAATATACAAATCATCTCTGTTTTTAAATAGATATAACAACAACCACTTTGCTGGAGGATGAGAAACAGGGGAAGGAGGACGATACAGTATGTACAAACTAATTATAGTGGATGATGAAACCAACATACGCCAAGGGATTGCCGAAAGCATTCCATGGGCGGAATGGGGGTTTTCCATTACCGGACAAGCCTCAAACGGTTTGGAGGCCATACGTCTGATCAAACAGGAAAAGCCCGACGTAGTGCTTTCCGATATCCGCATGCCGAAAATGGACGGCGTGGAACTCATGAAATACCTGCATCAGAATTACCCCGAAATCAAAATCATCATCCTGAGCGGGTACAATGATATTGAATATCTGAATATGTCCATCAAAAACAGAGTCACCGAGTATTTGCTCAAACCCACCAACCTGGAGGAATTCCGGGTACTGTTCGCCCGCTTACGCCGAAATTTGGATCATGAATACTCCCAGCGCCAGGAATTTGAAAAGTTAAAAAAGTTTTACGAAGAAAATCAGCTCCAAAGCAACGCCCGCTTTTTAAATCGTCTGATCAAGGGGGGCTTTCCCAATCGGGAACAGATTGGCAAACTGTTTGCCGAATGCGGCCTTCCCTTGGAGCTTTCCCAGTGTGCCGTGCTATATTTGGACATCGATCATTTGGAGGAAAAACTGCAAAACCAGCCAGGCCTTACAGCGCAAATGCTGCGGGCTGAAGTATGCCGTTTGTGTGGAAAAGCACCCGCCCCTATGCAACGCGTCTTCTTTCTCAATGATTCCGGTGAATTGATAGGGATCGTAAGCCCCGGCTTTTCCGGAGGAAGCCAAAAAGAACTGGCTATGTTCGTAGAAACCATCCAAAGTGAGGCTAAAAACGAGCTTTCCCTTTCTTTGTCCGTTGGGATCAGCGACTGGTGCCGCGATCCACTCGCTTTGCCCCAGTTTTATCTTCAAGCAAAAATATGCATGAACCAACGGCTCTTTTTCGGAAGCGGCTGCATTCTTTTTTATCGGGATTTTCATGAGGATGCTTCGTTTTCTTACCGGTCCCTGCACTTTGATCAGGACCGGATCATTTCCGGCGTCGTTTCCTCCGACCCGGCTTTCCTGCAGGAAGAGCTGGAGCACTTCTTCGCTTTATTCAAAGGAAAAATGATTCGGGAATATGATGTTGTAGACCGCATTTGTATGGAATTTTTGTTCCATCTATCGCATTGGACTACCAGTTTTCAGCTAAATTTGGACGAATTCCTCTCCTCACAGGGAATCCATTATACCGATGTCAACCGATACGATACCCTGGAAGGGAAAAGCTGCTTCTTACTCGGTATTCTTAAGCAGCTTGCCGGCAGGTTTGCCGCCAGTAAAAACAGCGCAAACAGTAAGATGGTCTTTACCATCAAAAAATATATAGACGAAAACTATCTTTCCAATAAAATTTCCCTTGAGTTTATAGCCGATAAGATCCATAAAAATCCGGCCTACGTATCCAGGCTCTTTAAAAGTGAGACCGGGGATAACTTCAGCGAATATGTTACCCAAAAACGCATGGAAAAAAGCCAGGAGCTTTTGCTCGACCCTTCCCTGAAGGTATATGAAATTGCGGAAAAGACCGGTTACGCCGACGTCTCCAATTTTATCAAAGTGTTCCGTAAATATTATGGGATCAGCCCCACCGAATACCGAAGCCGGGTGGGCGCAATCACTGGAAAGGATCCATCGCCGTGATCAATTATGTGAAAGCCAGCCTTAAGCGGCAGCTCTTTGTACTAATTACCATCGGGGTGCTCATCCCTTTGCTGGTTGTCAGCGCGTTGCTGTTCCTGCGCGCACGGCAACAGATGCAGAACCAAGAGATTGCACATGTAAGCGAAGACTCTGCCCAGGTTATCAGCGGATTGGATGAAACGATTATAAACGTCCAGCATGTATCGGATAAATTTTCCATTGAGGACGATTTGTACCCTTACCTGCGAAAGTCATATGATGGTGACATTGTCGATAAAATGCACGATACCCGCACCATAAACAACCTCTTTTCTTTTTACGACCCCCTGCAGAAAAGCGCGCGTATTTCGGCCTTATATACGAGTACCGGGGAAATTTTGAATTTCCTGGAACCGGAAAACGATTCCCCTGCTATTCGGCAGCGTTTGGATGAAATGGGGGTTGCCGGCCAGGAAAACCTGATGCAACTGCAATGGTTCCCTTTGCAAAACAATTTTTTAGTTTCCGCTTCCTCTTCCGATCCACGCCAAAGCAGGGTCGTGATCGGCAGCCGGCGCATGGTGCTCGGTTATACGGGGGAATACCTGGGTACCCAAATATTCGCAATCCCAGAAGAGACCCTCTACGAACGATATAAAAATATGGTAAGCCGCACCGGCGGACACATTCATATTATAAACAGCAAAGGGGAGCTGCTCTCTTCCAGCGACCAGGAGCTCCTTTCTACCGGCAGTTTCCCCCGCGAGGTTTTTGACCGCCTTCAACAGGAATCCAACGTTTTTACAATAGATATAAACGGTTCGCCTCATATCGTAAGCAAATCTTCCTCCCAGCTGACCGATTGGCAGGCGGTTGTCATTGTCCCGCTCAGCACATTTACCGGTCCCATCGACAACCTTTTTGGTAGTTTTTTTATCCTTCTTCTGCTCTGCGGCGCATTGTGCCTTTTTATCCTCCACTTGATTTCCAACCGTTTTGTACGTCCGATTAAGGAGATCAACTCCTCTATGGAAAAAGTAGAGCATGGCAACCTAAACGCATATGTTGACATCAGCAGCCCCGATGAGGTAGGTTCCATGGCAAGCTATTACAATAACATGCTGCGGCGCATCAACAAATACATCGAAGACGAATATGAGGTGGAAAAACAAAAAAAAGAACTGGAAATGGAAGTCCTTATGAGCCAGGTAAACCCTCATTTTCTTTATAACACCCTGGAAACTCTCGTGTGGAAAGCCAATGAACGCGGCAACCCGGATATTGGGCGTATTGCCGCTTCCCTTGGCCGGTTGTATCGTATTTCCATCAGCGACGGAAAGGTAATCATTAAAATCCAGCAGGAAATCGATCATCTGGTTTCCTATATCAATATCCAGCGAGAGCGCTATGCGGGGCTGTTCTATTTTGACTTGCGGGTGGATTACAAACGGCTGCGGGATCTCTGTACCTTGAAGCTCATCCTCCAGCCCGTAGTAGAGAACAGCTTTCTGTATGCAATGGACGATCTGGATCATTTGATGGGCATCCGTCTTCACACCGTTATCGGCGACCAGTATATTAAATTCGTCATTACCGACAACGGTACCGGTATGGATAAAGAACAGCTGGATCAGGTGCGGCAGCATATTTACAGCGAATCCCGTCCAGCTCAAAAAAAGACGCGGGGCAGCGGCATTGGCCTGCGCAGTATTAACGAACGTATCCGCCTTTATCTCGGCCTGCCGAACGCTGTATCCATTTACAGCCGGAAGGGGGCCGGCAGCAAGGTGGTAATCACCATACCCAGAATAAAGGAGGAGAAAGATCCTACCAGCGAACCTCCGGCCTCTTAAGCCCGCTTACGTTGCCTTAAAATAAAAAAGGAGCCCCTCGCCGATTCCAGGCAAAGGGAAAGCCTACCGAGTTTAAATAAAAACGCGCCCGGAATTTCTAATAGAAAAACCGGGCGTATTTTATCATTTTATATTCCGACATCTTCTTCAATCGCCTGATCGGAACGCCGTTTGATATTCTGCATGGTCTGTTCCAGAGTTTGTTTTGAATTTGCGTAATCCATGCCCTCTTCAATCCAAATTTGATTGATAGCCAAATCACCTTTGCCGCTTACCTTTTCATTATAATGCAGGCGGTCGGGATCAAACCAAGCTGTTTCAAAGTCTTCCGCGGTGATGCCGTCTTCTTCAAATGGGGCTGCCAGGCTGTTTTGGATGTAATCGGATAGATCTTCCCGGCTCAAATCCGTGCGGGCCGGTATCCTTCCCGCGCCTAAGGTATATTGGTACATCGCCATACAGGAAATCGCAGCAAATGCCGCTTGCTGCTTTTTACTTGTCACCGGGATAAAATAACAACCGATCGTAGTCAACGTTGAGGGTTGTTGACCCTCCGGATAAGGCATCGGCAAAATTCCCATTTTCCATTCGCGAGGATATTTTTCCCGATCGGTCACCATATTCAGCGCCCAACCGCCCGCTACAAACATGCCGTACTTTCCAGTTGTGAAAAATTCATCCCAGGACATTTGCTTTGCCTTAAACTCCACAAGAGATGGCTGTACCTGATAACGGTTTCCCAGATCATAGAAAAACTGCAGCCCCTTGGCGAACACCGGATCATCGTAGTTGGAGGTCCCGTCCTCTTTATAGTGGCTCACCCCGCATTGTTCTGCATACATATAATTATAAGTGTTATAATCAAGCATTAGGGATCCATACTGCCCTTTGGAGAGATCCGTAAGCTGCTGGGCGGTTTCCAGATATTTTTCCCATGTCCATCCCTCAGCAGAAGGGTAGGGCAGGTTTTCGGCATCAAATAGTTGCTTGTTATAAAGAGTTAGCCAAATATCGATAAACGCAGGCAGGCCATATACCTGATCCCCAAAAACAGGCAGATATTCCCCATGGATCGATTCCATATCATAATTAGCCTGCTCCGCCAGATCCTCCAAGGGAGTAATGAGGGCGGCATTGTAGAATTTCTTCATATTCGGCTCTGCCTCATAGTAAATATCAATTTCGTAACCGGAAAGCATTCTTGCCATTGCGGAATCGATTTCCCCGTCCACGTTGCTTGCCAGATTCTCACAATTGATCTTGATACCGGTTTTTTCCTCCACCATTTCTACCACGGCCTGGGTTTCTGAACTCATCTCGCCGATTGCGTACGTTAGCGTTTCCCCCTCGTAGGGACGCAAGGGAGATTCTGAGGAAAGATCGGCATCCGGAGTACTAAGCAAACTGGAACCGGAAACCGCATCCCCCTCCGTTCGACAGCCTGTGATTCCCAGAAGGATCCCTGCTGCCAATACAGCGGATATCCACCGTTTGCCATACTGTTTCAACGTCATTCCCCCTACTCGATCTTTTATATATGATTATACCACAACGAATGTAAAACCAGAACAGTGAAACAGCATTTCCCCTGAAACCGGACGCAATGCGCAGATAGCATACAAAAGAAAGGATGTCTTCGGCACGTTTTCCATACGAAACAGCTTCCGAGCTTCCAGTTGATCCGCTTATTCTCAAGATGCCGGTATGCATTTGCTATGGTTTTTGTTTTTATTGTACCGCAACGAGCATAAAAATCGGCTTATTTATCAGAATTTTTATTCCGTTCACACTTCTTTTTTGCTTTTGCATAGCGGTTTTGCTATAATAGTATAGATCCACAAACGGAAAGGGGCGGCTTTATGCTGAATTCTGAAGATCGTTCTTTCTTATCGGTCAACCTTCCTTTCTGGGAAAAACTGACGGCATCGGAACAAGAGCAAACAGTGGTCTATTCCTACCGTACGCACTACCGTAAAGGCGTAGAAGTGCTTTCCCCAGGCAAAGAATGCCTAGGCCTGCTTTTGGTGGAGAGCGGCCAGCTGCGCGCCTACATTACGTCTGAGGAAGGAAAACAGATCACCCTGTACCGCTTACTTCCGTTGGACGTCTGCATGCTGACAGCTTCCTGTCAGATAAAAAACATGAACTTTGATGTAACCATTGAAACGGAAAAGGAGATCACGGCGTTTGTCATCCCAACGTCTTTTTTCCATACGCTTAGCGAAAAGAACAGCGCGGTCAAAAATTTTCAGCTTGAGATGATGGCTGCCCTCTTTTCCGAAGCGCTTTGGGTGCTGGACCAGTATGTGTTCGGCAGCGCGGCCGAACGGCTGGCAAATTTTTTGCTGGAACACAGCGCCTTGCAAGAATCGGATACGCTGCGGCTCACGCATGAATACATCGCCAACGACCTCGGCACGGCACGTGAAGTCGTAACCCGCCTGCTTAAGCATTTTTCTTTAAGCGGGCTGATCTCCCTCTCGCGCGGCTCAGTGACGATTACCGACCGGGCCGGATTGCTTGCGGTAGGCCGCTAGAAAATCCGCTTTGTGACTTGGTCACAGAACCGTTTCGGCAAACCGCATATACTAAAACCAAAGGAGGCGAAAGCGATGTTTGACGCTATCATAATCGGAAAAGGTCCCGCCGGCATCTCGGCCTCCCTGTATCTCAAACGGGCTGGGTTCGATGTGCTTGTCATCGGAAAAGACGGCGGGGATCTGGAAAAAACTCAGCGGATTGAAAATTATTATGGCCTGGAGCGCCCGCTTTCTGGAAAAGAACTGCTCGACCGGGGTGTCGCTCAGGCCCAAGCGCTCGGCATTGAGGTACGCTCCGCAGAAGTAACCGCCATTGAAAAAGAAGCAAACTTTACCGTACGCACTGAACAAGGGGTTTCCGAAAGCAAAACCCTTCTTCTGGCGACCGGAAAATCCCGCATCAAGGCCGATATAAAAGGGCTGGAATCCCTGCGCGGCCGGGGCGTGAGCTTTTGCGCCGTATGCGACGGCTTTTTTTACCGGGGTAAACGGCTGGGTGTAATTGGAAGCGGGGCTTACGCCCTCTCGGAACTTTCCGAACTAACCCGTTTTACCAAAGAAATCACCCTGTTTACGAATGGATCTCCCTTGACGGCGCAAACTATCCCGGAAGGGCTTTCCATCGTTCCCGAACCGATTCTTTCCATTGACGGGACGGACACGGTGGAAGGCGTCACTACCATTGAGCGAACCATTCCCCTAGACGGGGTGTTTGTCGCCATGGGCACCGCGGGAGCTTCCGATTTTGCCCTCAAGCTGGGCGTTCTCACCAATGGGACCGATCTTGCGGTGGATTCCGACTTTATGACCAACGTCGCCGGGCTGTACGCTGCGGGCGACGCAATCGGCGGGTTTTTGCAAATAGCAAAGGCGGTGTCCGACGGCGCGCTGGCGGCAAAAAGTATGATCCGGCGGCTGAAAACACTATAAAAACAATTGAAAGGTGCGATGACGTATGGCTTTAGACATTACAAAAGACAATTTCCAAAAAGAGGTAATCGATTCCGAGGTGCCTGTGCTCCTGGACTTCTGGGCCCCCTGGTGCGGCCCCTGCCGCATGGTAAGCCCGATTGTGGACGAACTGGCAGAGGAAGTTTCCGGCCAGGCGAAGGTCGGCAAGGTAAACGTTGACGAACAGCAGGAACTGGCCGCACAGTTCCGGGTGATGAGCATCCCCACCCTGGCGGTCTTAAAAAACGGAAAGCTCACCGCACTGGAAGTCGGCGCGCGGGACAAAGAGAGTATTAAAAAGCTGTTGGATCTGTGACCTCCTGAAGCGAACAAAGGGAAATCCCCTGTCCTCCGAAACGGAACAAGACAGGGGATCTTTTTTTCATATGGAGCCTGAAAATCATCTGTTCTAGTGGAGGAGGCCAAACCGCGCACAACGCGGCAGCTTAAAGCGAGAGATCTTTCTTCAGCCTTTCATAATACTCTCCGTGGTAGTTCTTGACGACATTTTCATGGGAATCAAACACGAACCGGATGCTTCCCCGGAAGTGCTTGCTGTACCGGTTTTCCTCCAGGGCTTCAATATAGGCTTTGCGGGCTTCCTCGCTCTTGCCGGTTTCCTCATAGCGTTGCACTTCGCTTTCGTACTCATAAAAAACAACGACCTCCAGGCTCCATCGGTATGGGTTCGGTTCGCTGTAGATGCGCACCATATTGATTTTCTCGGCACGCGCCCATTCCTTGAGCTTTTCCTCCGCGTGTTCTACATACTTCTTTTGTAGATTTTTACGTTCTTCCCACTCTTTTTCGGTCTGCTGTTCTTTGCTTTTCTCAAACATTGCGGCACATCTCCCGTTCCATAACGAAATTTTCAAGTGTCTGCCCACGCCGTTTTACCCGCTGCGCATGCAGCATCCGGTAGCCCCGTTTTTCGAAAAAATGCCGTGCCGTCCGGGAAGCTTCCACCCTCAGGCGGGTAACCCCCTCCTGAGCGGCGGATTGCTCCACTGCTTCGGCAAGCATGGCTGCTATGCCCCGACGCTGATGGGCAGGGGCGACGTACAGGCAGTCAAAATAGCCTTTCTCCCGGTTGGCAAAGCCCACTGGGACGCCATCCTTTTCCACAACCCAGGTTTCGGTTGTGGAAAACTTCTTTTTCCAGACGTTCTGATCCGGCGTCTCCGGGGCCCAGGCGTCCAGTTGCTCGGTGGCATAATCAGCGCAGGCCGTACGGTGGACCGATTCATAGAACAGGCGAAGCAGCGCCTCCTGGTCCTGAGGCGAATAAAGTCGCAGCCGGTACGGCGCCATTACGTTTTACTCCTTTTTAAGATGCGGAACAGCTCTGAAAGTTTTGGGGGTTTGCCATAGAGCAACACGCCTATTCGGTAAATCGCCGCGGAGAGGTACCCTACCCCGATGGTGGTCGCGATCAAGATTGCCACCGACAGGATAATCTCCCAGGCGGCCACGCTGCCCATTGCAATCCGCGTAAACATTGCCATGGGGGAAGTAAAGGGAATATAAGAGCAAGCGATCATGAGCGGACTGTCAAACGTACCTCTGCCCATCGAAGTCATTACCACAAGGAAAGCGACGACAAAAAGCATGGTGACCGGAAGCACCAGGGTATTGACGTCCTCCGATCGGTTGGCTAGGGAACCAAGCGCCCCAAACAGGAACGCATAGATGAAGAAGCCCAGCACAAAGAACAGCAGGGTATACAGCAGCATGGAAAGCGGCATGCCGAAAATGGAGCGGACGATCATATTCCCCTGCCAATAGGAGGCGTTCAGTTGATAAAACAGGAAACCGGAACCTAAAATCAAGGCCATCTGCAAAAGCCCTGCCGAACCGATGCCCATCACCTTGCCGAACATCAGGCTTTCGGGCTTTGCCGAAGTAATCAGCAGTTCCATGGCGCGGCTGGATTTTTCCGCCGCTACGCCGGTCGCCACAAACTGGCCGTACAGGATGATGGCGATATACAGCAACAGGATCAGGATATAAGTGTAGAAAAAGCTCTGCATCTGGCTGGTGCCGATCACCACAACCTCCGGGGTTGTCTGCGCCGTCAGAACCCCCTGAGCTTCTTGCTCCGACATACCCGCCTGCTGCATCGCATCTATTTGATATTTGCTGACCAGCACGGCGTCAACCTGCTGCTGCGTGGTATCAAACATCCCCATGCTGTCTACGATATAGCGGTAGGAAAGCGGTGTTCGCATCACCAATACCGCCGCGTAGTCCCCTTGCTGTATGGAAGAGCGGAGGCTTTCCTCCGGTTCAGTCGTTTTTTCCACGGCAAAAGCGGGAAGCGCCTGGGCAAGAAATTCCGCCGTCCCTTGGGTCTGGTCGTTCTCCAACACCGCGATCACCGGCCGGTTTTCTGCAGAAGCCGGCGTATCTTCCTGCCCGTCCGTGCCGAGCAGGGCCGGCACGGTAAGCACGCCGGCAATGATGACCATAATCGCAATCGTCATGACCAGGAACACCTTGTTTTTTAGATAGTTCAAAAACTCAAATTTAAAGATTTTGGAAAACTGTTTCATCAAATCCCCTCCTCGGTATACCGCACAAAGATATCGTTCAGCGAGGGTTCGTAAACACCAAAACGGTCAAGTTCCAGGTTCGCTTCCGACAAAGCGCGCAGCAAGGCGTTCTTTTGCTCTGGATTCCGCAGGGTGACGGGCAGCCCCCCCTGTTGCCGTTCCGTCTTACGGGTAAGCTCGGCGCAGTGTTCTGTTACGAAACGGTTCACACGCTCCAGCTCCGGGGAATCCAGCAGTATTTGGCCCCGTCTATTCGCCCGTTTGATATCCCGGAGGCTGCCGTTCAGCACAATGTTGCCTCGGTTCAATATGGCAATTTCATCGCAGAATTCCTCTATGTAATTCATCTGATGGCTGGAAAAGAAAACAATTTTGCCTTTCGCGATCTGCTCGCGCACCACATCCTTGAGCAACATGGCGTTCACCGGGTCGAGGCCGGAAAACGGCTCGTCCAAGATCACGATATCCGGATCGTTGATGAGGGTAACGGCCAGCTGGATTTTCTGCTGGTTGCCTTTGGAAAGGGTTTCCAGCTTTTTGTTGAGATATTCCTCCATACCCAACCGCTCCAGCAGGGCCTTGGCCTGCCGCTTCGCCTCCGCGGTACGCAGGCCGCGCAGCTCTCCAAAATAAACAAGCTGTTCGCTGATGACTTTTTTGGGATAGAGGCCGCGTTCCTCAGGCAGATAGCCGATTTTTACACGATTCCGGTCAAACGGTTTGCCATCCAGCAAAACCTGGCCGCTGTCGGCCGGAAACACGCCCATGACGATGCGTATAGCGGTGGTTTTTCCCGCGCCGTTTCGGCCCAAAAGCCCCAACGCCCTGCCGCTTTCCGCCTTCAGGCTGATGCCCCGGAGCACCTGTTTCTCTCCAAAATTCTTAACGATATGGTCTAGCGTCAACTCCACGGTTCTCACTCTCCTTTTTCCAAAAACAGGCGGAGATATCCCCCGCCTGCTGTAGCTGTGCATCGGCACATATTTATGCTTTCTCCGGTTCCCCGTATGTTTCCCCAAAGGTATCCACAGTAACCTTTATCATCTTTTCATCCCGTAAAGGCTTATCCATAAAGTTACGCTTAACGCCCACAATGCGCTCGGCTTCTTTTATCCCTTCGATCACCCTTCCAAACGCCGCGTACTGGCCGTCCAGATGAGGCGCGTCCTCCACCATGATAAAAAATTGGGAACCGGCGCTGTCGGGATGCTGGGCGCGCGCCATGGAAATCACGCCTTTTTCGTGTTTCAGATCGTTGCGGAACCCGTTGGCGCTGAATTCCCCTTTGATGCGGTAGCCTGGGCCGCCGGTACCCGTTCCTTCGGGGTCACCGCCCTGAATCATAAAGCCGGGAATTACGCGGTGAAAAATTACGCCGTCGTAAAAGCCCTTTTGCACCAAGCCGATGAAATTTTTCACCGTGTTCGGGGCGATTTCGGGGTACAGTTCCACCTTTATGATACCGCCCGTTTCCATTTCAATGGTTACGATAGGATTGCTCATACAACTATTTCCTCCTATTGTTCAGCGCGCGGTCGCGCGCGAAATACCGAATCATTCTCAAGGATTGATTTTATTCTCTGCCGGAGCCGGCTTCATCCGACGCCTCCTGCAAGTCGGGTGTAGTTTCTTTTTCCAGGATAATTTTTCCGTCCTCCTGCATGGCAAAGGACAGCTTACGGGAGACAAAGGCGCGTACCGTATCCTTATCGGCCTTTACCGTAATCACCGAGCGGCAAAGGCTTTTGGCATTTTCCAGCTCTTCCCGCAGAATTTTGGCCGCTCCGCCCGCCTTACCGCGATAAGTCAGCAACCCATAAGCCTGTTTGCCCTTAAGGTCATATTCCCGAATAAAATCATACAGCGCCGGCGCCGGGCTGCTCGCCCAAATCGGTCCTGCTACAATCACGCAGTCATATTCAGATACGTCGGCCTGCACGGGAAGGATATCCTCATTGTGGCGCTTGCGTGCTTTTATGGCGCCGCGGGTATAGGCGCTGACCATTGTGTAAGGGAATATCTCCTTCATTTCCACATAGTCAGCCCCGACGGTCTCGGCCATTGCCTGGGCGATGGCGCGTGTCTTTCCAGTTAAGGAATAACAGACGACTAACGTTTTCATGGCTTACTCTCCTTGTTCCAATGATTTTGGGATTCCGGCCGTTTTTCCTTCGTACGGGCAACAAAAACGGCGGTCGGCCCGTCTGCGCCCCCTATGACGGCCACGGCGCCGGCGTGCCTTTTTCCCTGAATGGTGATTTGCAAAAGCCTGCGCGCCGCCTGTTCGCGGGCACGGCTTTCGTCAATCGCCCTGCATAATAGCTTTGCCGCCTCATCCGGCGAGGCCTGGCGCAGGTTCCTATAATAATGCTTGCCCAAAGCGATATAGGCACGGTTGATATTCTTTTCTTCCCCGTCAATCACTTTGCGCATGCGGTTATTATACGCTTTTTTCCGTTCGTATGCAATCACGGCATCCAATGTCCCGGCAAGCACCCGCCCGAACTGTCTCCAAAACTTCATCTTTTCTCCTCCAAAGCAAGATTCGGCTTCTTGCGGATTAATGTGGCAGCGGCTCCATCCGGCGGCCCTTACGCCGAAACACACGCCGGATCTTTACCATTTTATAGCCTACCAGCAGACAAAATCCGATCCAGGCCGCCAAGGCGGCAGTAACGATTACCCCGCTCCAAGCCATACGCCAAGCCTCAAAGCCTCCGGGTGTAGTGGTCGCAGATATCGCTTGCGTCAGCGCCCGCGGCATTTCCAGCACCACCAGCACCAAGCTGAGCACAGCCATCGCCAGGCTGGCAAGCAGTAAAAAAGTATTGCGGTACCGCATACGGGAGGTCAGAACGCCGTATGCAAACCGGGTAGAAAGGCGTATCCTCCGTTTAACCGGTTCTACGCGTACTTCCCGGGCGCTAACCTCCAGCATTGGGGGCCTTGAGGAAGATTTCATTTCTGTTTCCGGCAAGCGGGCGCCGCAATAGTAGCAGGTTTGCCTTTTTTTTGAGTTCTTAGCACCGCAGCGTTTGCAGATCATGGAACGTTATCCTTTCTAAGCCGAAATTCGGACTCTTTACTATGAAGCTATTATGTCATGTTTTGCCGTCCCGGTCAACCGATTTCCGCCGTACTGCGGTAAAAAGATTTTGCGATGTTGAAAAAACATACCCCTGCCTTTTTCAGGGCTGTTCAATTTATGGAAAATATGTTACAATTAAGATAGTTTTATCAAATCTTTCGGGGGATATAATCGATGTCCAGAAAAATGATTAAAAAAATCGTCTGCCCGCACTGCAGCGCATCTGTCGATACCGAGCTGTGGAGCAGCATTAACGTAACGCAGGATCCGGCCGCGCGGGCTCGGATAATGGACGAAAGCCTGTTTTCCTGGTGTTGCCCGGAATGCGGATATCAGGCTAAATTACTTTACCCCTGCTTATACCATGATATGGATCGGAAATTTATGGTATACCTGATACCTGAGCTGGCACAGAATTCCCTCTCCGACCCGGTGGTGGAAAAACAGTTCCCGGAACTATCCGATATCAAAAAGCGGTTGGTAACCGACCTGAACGCCATGAAAGAAAAGGTACTTTTGTTTGAAGCCGGATTGAATGATAAAGCCATTGAACTGACCAAGCTGGCCCTTTCCGAAGTGCTCGCCAAACGGCGGGGACAGGCCGTCTCAACCGGTTATTTCTGTTCTTACGATGAAGAGCAGAATCGCCTGGGTTTTACTTTTTTTCTCAAAGGGGAACCGGAGCCTTGTTACCAGGGTACGCGCAGGCAGGTATATGAAAAATCCTTGGAGATTGTCGGCCATTTTTCCCCTGCGCAGCAGGACGGCGCCGGTTTTATTCGTATTGACGGCGCCTGGGCATCTGAAATATTAAAGCAATATCGGTCGGAATTGTGACGTAGGAGGGTTTTATGCTGGAAAAACGTTTGGTACAGACCCTTTCCGTTATCCTGCTGGGAGCCAACCTGGTATCTCTTTTTTTCCCTGCCGTACAGGATTACGCGCAATTCCAAAGTTTTTGGGACCGCACACTCTTTGCTTTTCAAACACACAATACGGCCGATCTCTTTACGAACTGCCTGTATTTTATCCCCATCCTCATTGCTTTGCTGCTCATTGTTTTGTTGGAGAGCAAATTCCGTTACGCGGTTTCCTTGCTGGCCGCCGGAATGGGAGCTACACTTACCCTTTCGCAGTATATTTTTCCAGCCTTTTCCCAAAACTACCTCTTTTCGGTCTACCAACCAGCACTTTATCTGCTATTGCTGTTCCAAACTTTGGCAATCTTTACCAGCATTATCGGGATCTGTTTGAAACAGACGCCGGAAGAGCTGTTACAAAATTCCGCCACTGCGGAGCTGGATCTGAAAAAAATCAACAAACGCCTGCGCCGCCAGAGACAAAAAGAACAGAAAAAAAACGCAAAGTAGAAACCTTGCACAAGCGTAAACAACCGCCAAAGCTCCTGTCTTACACAATAGGCAGGCGGCTTCTATTCGCAGGATAAACTGCTATACAAAAGCCCGTGCTTCCGCTAAACGGAAACACGGGCTTTGCTCATACCAAAAATACGTGTCTTTCTAATATTCCCCACCAAGCCCATTTTGATTTTTGGGGGCACTGAAATTTGAGTTTTCAATCATCAAAGGCATATTAAAAAATTGCCTATTTACCCGACAAATCCCGTATTTTCAAGGCTTTCGGCGTAAAAAAAGACCTTGCAGATGTTACTCCACAAGGTCAATTTTTCTATTTGGGTTTTGCTATCAGGCTTTGCCCCAAAACATCTAAAAATTTACTTTCTAGGGTTCTTGATAGCTGCCTGCGCCGTACATACCTTGTGTATATAACGATGTACATTTTGAATTAGAGCTGTCCGGGCA
>CAMMKL010000003.1 GCA_946497265.1 uncultured Clostridia bacterium
GGCTGTTCATATCCTTTTCATACCGATAGCGCTGGATAAACATCTTATCCGCTATCACCCAGGCGCAGACGATCACAACACAGATCGCCGCCAAAATCAGCAGCTTTAAGATCACATCCGCGGGCCGGTCGCCTTTACAGGGGAAATTCCGTTGCCAAAAATTTTTCTTTTTTCGATTTGCTTTTCTGGTCTTCCTATCCTGTTTCATAGTTTCTCCCGATATCCAATTTTGGTCAAACTCACATTTTCTACCGCTTCTTCGATCAATGGCTCCCAATCTACTTTCGATTCCGCCTGCTCCACAAATTTCAGTACAGGTTTGGTGCGGGGATGCCTGGGCGTGAATACGGTGCAGCAGTCTTCATACGGCTGTATGGAAATGTCAAAGGTATCGATCTTTCGCGAAATAGCAATGATTTCATCCTTGTCCATCCCGATCAAAGGACGGAATACCGGAAGCTCGGCCGCCGCATCGGTGCATGCGATCGCATGAATGGTCTGGCTGGCCACCTGGCCCAAGCTCTCGCCCGTAATTAAAGCGGTGCATGCAAACTTTTGGGCCAGCCGATTCGAAATTTTCACCATCACACGCCGCATGATAATGGTAAAAAGCTCTTCGGGGCAATGCTCCCGGATCTGTTCCTGTATTTTCGTAAAGGGCACCGTCAGCATCCGGATGCCCCCGCTGTATTCCGATACCTTCTCAAGCAGTTCGCACACCTTCTGCTCGGCGCGTTCGCTGGTATAGGGAGGGCTTGCAAAGTGGAACGCTGTCAAACGCAGGCCGCGTTTGGCCATCATATAGGCCGCCACAGGGCTGTCGATCCCCCCCGAAATCAGCACGGCTGCATGCCCGCTGCTCCCTACGGGAATCCCGCCCGCGCCGGGCTGCACCCCTCCGCGCACATAAGCACCAAAATCGCGCACCTCCACCGTTACCACTACGTCGGGATGGTGTACATCCACCGTCAGGTGCGGGTATTTCTCCAATAAGTAACCGCCCGTCTGCATGCAGATGTCAGGCGACCGGAAGGGGAACTTTTTGTCCGAGCGTTTGGCTTCCACTTTAAAGGTGGAGACGCTCTCAAGCTCTTCTGCCAAATATTCCGCCGCCGCCCGGTTGATGGCGTCCATATCCTTTTCCGTCACACAGGCACGGGAAAAACAGGCAATGCCAAACACCTTACGGATGCGCTCCACTGCCTCTTCCAGGTCGATCCCTTCGGAAAGCGGGGTGACATAGATGGTGGATTGGGCGCTGCGGATTTCAAACGGTCCTAAGTCCGCAATCCGATGGCGGATATTTTTGATGAGAATATCCTCAAAGGTTCTCCGGTTCAGGCCCTTCAGGGCAATTTCCCCGTCTTTTACTAATATAATTTCTTTCATCGTTACCTAAATCCTTTCCGGCCGTCTTCCGTCCGGCTCTGCGCGCCGCAATTTTTTTCTTATCGCCTGGCCTTCGCCAATGTATCCATCCCCTCGGCAATGCCGTCCACCAGCGCGTCGATATCCTGTTTTGTGTTCTCCCTGCAAAAGCTGACGCGAATGGCCGATACCACTCTGCTGTGGGCAAATCCCATCGCCTCCAGCACATGGCTGCTTTTTCCTTTGGCACAGGCCGAACCGCCCGACACATATACCCCCCTGGACGCTAGGTGATGCAGCATGGTTTCGCTGCGGATGCCGTCCACCGAGAAATTCACCAGGTACGGCAGGCCGTCGGCTCGTGAATTCAGCGTAATCCCCTCCATCGCATTGAGCCTTTCCAAAAGATACGCGCGTAGCCCTTCCATGCGGGCGAGCGTCTCTTCCAGCGCCGGCAGCGCTCGAACCGCCGCGCCGAAACCGGCAATGAGCGGGGCGCATTCGGTGCCCGGGCGCAGGTTCTGTTCCTGCCCGCCACCAAAAGTGCGGGGCAGTATGCGCACCCCCCGCGCCAGGTACAAAGCCCCAATCCCTTTGGGTGCGTGGACTTTATGCCCGCTTACCGTCATCATGTCCACACCCATCCGAATCGGTTTGAGCGGAAGCTTCCCAAACGCCTGTACAGCGTCCACGTGCAGCAGGGCGGGCGCTTTGCTGCGCTTAATCGCCCGGCGCGCCGCTTCCACCGGCTGCACCGCTCCCGTCTCGTTGTTGACGCACATCATGCTGATCAGGATGGTGTTGCCGTCCACAGCCTCCAGCAAAGCCTCCTCTGTAACCTTCCCATCCTCCCCAGGTTTGAGATAGACCACTTCGAACCCCTGCTTTTCCAGTTCCGCCATCGGTCCCAGCACCGACGGGTGCTCGATCGCCGTGGTCACAATCCGGCTGCCCATCCGCTTGCGGGCCTTAACCGCGCCAAGAATCGCCAGGTTGTTTGCCTCCGTCCCTCCGGAGGTAAACGTAAGTTCTCTGGCTTGTACCCCCAGCAGCGAGGCAATCGCCTGCCGCGCGGATTTTATTTCGTTCTCCGCCTCCAAACCTTTGCTGTGCAGCGAGGACGGGTTGCCAAACTTTTCCGTCATCATTTCCATCACTTTGGCGGCCGCTTCCGGACACACCCTGGTGGTGGCGCTGTTATCCAAATAAACCTCTAACAAAGGATTACCCCCATATCAAAAGTGAAGCTCCGGTGGTTCCTGAAATTGAGGCCTTCCCAAGAGCTTATACTTTCATTTATTATACAACAATTCCAAGGTATGGGCAATCTCCATACCATGAAAATTTAACCTCTGCCCTTACAACCCCAAACCCCGGCACAGCGAAAAGATTTCTCCGCCGTACCGGGGTTACTTTTTTTAATGAAATGCAATACATCCGTAAACGGTGTTGGACGCATTGAGGTTGTAAAAGGCGGTTTCCTTTTCCCCTTCCTGTGTTTGCTGTACCGTAAGCGTTTGCCCGTTCAGCGAGATCCCTCCTCCGGAATTTTCCTTGGTCGCAAGCGCCGCATGGTAGATCAGTTTTTCGCCCTGGGCATCCCATTCCACCGGCGGTTTGCCCGTGGCAAATACCAACACAGCTCCAGCCGCAAAAGGCAGGGTCTTCTGGGTGCTCGCGCTCCCATCCCCAAAATATTGCATAATATGAGCCGGAGCGGACAAAACAGTGCGATCCTCTTCCGTTAAATGAAGGGTGGTGTCCTTCATATGCCCTCCCAACGCTTCGTCGATCAGAAGGTTGTCCGAGGTAAAATCCGTACGCATAGGTTTGTCCGTCTCCAACCAGTTGTTCAGGCCCAAATGGGGCGTTTTTTGATTGGTCGGCATGTGCCTCCCTCCTTTTCTTTTTAACCCATATAGGAATCGATCTGCTCCCAGGTCAGACCCGCAAGATCCATCTGCGCAAAGGTAAGCCCTTTCTCCTCGATTTCCTGCCAGCTCAGTTCCCGAAAATCAAAATAGCACGGGATATGCGCCGGTAGGAATTCCTGCGCGGCCTTTTCGGCCCCCTCTTTGGTCAACGTTTGATCCAGCATACCATGACAGTTGATATACAGCCGGTCGGCAAATTCGGTCACCGAACACAAAAGCCCGCACGCGGTTAAGGCTTCCTCCACCTTTTTCCTGGTGTTACCCGCCGCGGTCACCGCTCCACGAAACAGAAGCATTTTGCGCCGGTTGGAAAGGGGCCTTCCAACCTTTTCCCCCCCGCAAAGCTTTTCCCGAAGGATAAGTCCCTCCTCTTCGGCCGTGCTGATAAAAAGTTCCCTATAAAAGCGGTCTATTTCCTTCTCCAGTTCCTGCAGCGCACAGGCTTCGGCTTGCAGTTCCTTTTCTACCAGCGTATCGCCATCCAGGCGGTATACCCCCAACGGGCGCAGGATCTTCTTTATCCGTTCAATCGCCGTCATCCGATCCCTCCGTCTGTATGGAAACCACAAGCGAACCGGGCACGGCAAGCTGTTTTTCCGTCATCGCCGTATCCCGGCACAGGCTGGTCTGGAACGCGTAATTGCTTACCCCGTCGGTGTGGTACAGGGCGTCTCCTGCGGCCGCCAATAGGACGGCCTGCCCAATGGGTAGGGAAGCGAAATACGACCTCAGCGCCTCTTCACAGCTTTCCTTTACCTGCTGTGCGGTGTATCCATCCCCTGTGGTCACGGTAACGAAAAGATCCACCTCCACCAGCTCGCAGGGCTGCACCGATACCTGTACGGTAATTTCCCGCAGTTCGTCAAGTGTGGCGGCCAGCGCATCCAAAACCTCTTCTGACGGCGCGCTTCCCGAAGCGGCGCAGTAAATGCCCACCGTCCCCAAACCGTTTTCACAGGGGATCACGCTGACGGAACGGATTTCCGGCACCTTTAGCGCTTGTTCCCGATAAAAAGCCGCATTGGTACCGTTGGGAATATTCCGATAGCTCAGGAGAAGCCTCTGCCTCAATTCTTCGTCGCTCTCTGCATCCATCCCGCCCGTAAAGGGCAGAGGATTCACCACCGTCAGAATTCCTTCCGGCGGGGTCACCAGCACCGTAATGCTTTCGGCGAAGGCGTTTCCACTGCGCCCGCCGGTTTCTGCGCAGGCAGGTACGTCCACTTCATAACTTCCTGTTTTGAGCACCGCATCCTCCGTGGTTACAAACCGGATCTCTCCGCCCGGCGCAGCACACACGGTACCGGCCGGGATCGGGGAATCGTACCACAAAGGCGCGTCTCTTCCAAAACGCAAGCTTCCCGAAGCCTTTACCGCCTCTTTTCGCTCAATTCCCCGCTGCTGGGCGTGCAGGGTCAACGCTTCCCCGTCCGCCGTCTGCGGAAACGCCTGTTTTTCCAGGTTCTCCAGGCGCTCCCCCAGCGGGCCGGCCCCCCCCCCCAAAACTTTTAGGCGGATGCCGATGTCGGAAGCGTCGTCGGCCCCCCCGCCCGCTAACTCCCGGTATTTTTCTTGCATGCGTGCCAAAATTTCTGCATAATCGCTTGTCACAGCTCCACCTCCGTTTCTCTTCGTTTGCCGTTTGCCTCCAAAATTAGGCGCAAGCGGATATTCTGTTTGCCCGCCGGCATTATTTCGGCCTTTATCGGAGTTACCCCCAGACCGTCGAGTGCCTCGGCCGCCAGCGTCAGCGCTTGCTGTTCGGGATGCGGCCTCCCTTTTAAAGTATAAAGACGGGAACCCAATCCGGTATCGTAACGGAAGCTTCCCTTTTTGATCACCAGGCGCAGCATTACTTTTTGAAACAGTTCCCGTTCCCTTTCAATGGCAATGGGCCTGCCCAAAGCGTCCAGGGCAAAGTCCCCGCCGGAAAGCAGCGTGTCCATCAGGAATCCTCCTTTGCCGCCGGAAAGCTCTGCCCGTTGAGCAGCGCGGTCCCATCGTTTTTTAAAAGTAGATACGCACCCCCGGCCGATTGCAGCAAAAGCTCCCCCGGAGCCGCCTTTTCTCCCTGCATAGGGACGCCCACGCACACAGCGCCTTTCTCGGTATCTAGAAGCACTGCCCGTGTTCCCTGCGGCGGCAGGGAAAATATCCCATAGGGGCCGATAAAGGAGACGGCTTGGTATTCCTGCGCCCCGCGCACCGTGGCCGTGTCCCCTTGCGCATAGGTAACATCGCCGGCCCCAATCCCATCCTTTCTCATACTTGTTCCTCCTTTCGCAAGAACAGGGTGGTGCTTTCCCTACCCGGTTCCAACGTATACCGCATGCCGGAAAGATATAGCTTCTCCGCCCGTCCTTGCAGCCGAACCGCCGTTCCCAATGGGGAAAAAACCCCGCCGGGGCAAACGGCTTGCACATACCAGGCGGCGCGTCTCCCCTCCTGGAACAAAGCTTTGGCGCTGTCGGCGCTGCTCTGTCCGTCTGCTAAGTTGATCAGCCTCCGTCTTCGGATGCCCATCCGGCGCGCTTCCTCATCGGTGAAGATCTCATCGTAGCCGCCCTCCCGCCGGACACGGAACCGGATTTCGGAAAGGCGTTTTTCCGGCCTCCGGATTTCCTTCATCGCAAGCAGCGGTAGGTTAGAGCCCCCCAGAACCAGTTCCCCTTGAGGGCGGGCATCTCCGGCGTGTAAGATTCCATCCGGCGTAATTCTGGGATGAACCTTTAAATAGCGTCTACAAAATCCCTCCATCGCCTGCCATTCCGTCATTCCCTTATCCACTTGATATTCCCCCGCAAACGTCTGGCTGTCGCCTGTATACCCTTTCAAACCGTAAGGCGCCGCGTGTACGGCAAACAATTGAGGCAGCCTAGGGTTTTGGTACCTTCGGGGAAGCGCTTCATTATCCGTTAGAAGAGCGGCCAGGGAACGGCCCTCCAGCAAAATGGTATCCCCTGACACGTCCTTTCCTTGCTCCTGTCTGTCCACAATTCCGCAAAATAACGTCTCCCCTTGTCCCGAAAGCAGGCAAAGCTCCCGGCATATAGGAAAGCCCTGCAACGAAGGCAACACCACCGTCAGGCAATCCGCCGGGGTTTCCTCGTCGCAACGAAGTTCCAGTCGGACGGGGGCCGGGAAGAGGCGCTTCTTTCCTTCCAAATCCGTTGCCCAAAGCGTCACTGCGCCATCACCAGGCTTTCCGTTCCAAAAGAGTCCCTCGTACCACGCAGGTCTTCCCAAAAGACGAACCGGCATCGCACGCCTTCCGGTTCCGGGAGGTTGATGATCTCCAGGGAACACAGCACGGCATAAAACGGCGTATGTCCCGGCGGCACCAAAAGGCGGCTGCCTCCCTGCATACAGAGTTCTGCCAAATCGGCCGCTTCCTGCAAAGCCCCCTCTCCTGGGAAGATCCCTTCGCCCTCGGCAATGCGTTTTCCTCTTCCAAAATCCTGCAATCGGCTTCCCGCATAAGGGGAAAATAATTCCCGATATTCCCGTACATACCGTACGGCAAGACGGTCGGGATTGCACGGCCAAACAAAATCGCCGAAACTCATTTTTGGTTCCATCCTGTTCCTCCTCCCTACGCGGGCAGTTCCATTCGGTTTAAAGCGGTCAGGCGGATGGTTTCCGTCACAGCGCCGTCGGTTTCCGTCTTCTCCTCGATACTCTCCCACTCGCATCCGGTATAAACCGTTCGGCTTTGCAGACGGCTGATCACCACAGAAAAATCGGATAGCGCATACAAGTCCTCTTCTCCGGAACGCCTCACTCTGGAAAGCTCCACCTGATAGTGCGGGGGCCCCGCCGCAATCCCCGCCGCGTTCGCCTGTCCAAACGATTCCACAAGACGGATCTGCCGTACCGCATAGGTGTGATAATTCTCCACAGAGAAGAATGGTTGCCCATCGATTTCCACGCTGATTTCATTGAAAAGCTCCAACTCCATAGTCATCTCCCTTCTTATACATGAATGCTGACGGAAAGCAGAATCCGGTTCAGTCCCTGCGCCACAGTAAAAGCAACCTGTGCCACACACATGGCCGGATCGGTTTCGTGAGCCGTTACCCGAGGCGGATCAAACGATTCCAGCCAACCGGCCCGGCGCTGGCGTTCCAGCACAATCGCGGCTTGGGCAGCCAGCGCGGAACGGGAGGCCGCCGTATTTTTTCGGCCGGGCAGCATGGCTTTCAGGGCGGAGCGCACCGCAGAAATGGTCTGGTCAACGGCCAGGCGGGTAAAAAGCTCGCAAAAGCCGCCCTCTTTTTGTGTGACAACGGCACGTACCACCCGCACTACGCCGTCAAGTTCCTCCAGCGGGGTAATGCCGCTGCGTACCAGTTCATCAATGCCGTCCTCCCCCAAGCTCCTGTCCAAACCCGAAATTCCATACAATGCGGCGCCGTTTACCGTCTCTTCCCCAGATGTAAACCGGGCAACCAGCCCCGCCAATGCCGCTGAGACCGTCGCCGCCGGAAGTGCTTCGCCGTTTTCGTCCACACCGGTTTGCGCCGTGATAAGCAACCGGTCGCTTTCTAAACTTTCCACCCAGGAAGCCGGATTTTCCACCGGGCAGGCCAGCGCCCCCAGCCGTTCCCAACCCAACTTCAAAGAATTTTCCACGCTTTCAACCAGTTTTCGACCATCGCTTTCCACCAAACTGTCGCTTACCAGCGCGCAAATATCCTCTTCCTCCAGCAAGGCAAACGCCTGGGCATAATCCGTCCCCACCGGTACCGCAAGCACCTTTGACGCACCATTTTGCAGGGCGGCGGTACACAGTGCGGCCAGTGTGCAATCCCCAAAAAGCGTTTGGGCATCGGAAGGGTACGAAACGGCATAGATTTGGTTTGCCGTCCCTTTTTCTGCTTTTGCCACAATGCCCACTGCTTTTCCATCGGCACTCCAGACAAGGCCCGACCCTTCCTCATCCAGATAAACGCCCGGCCTTTCATGCATCGTATTCAATGTATATCCCCCCTCACTTCCACACCGGTCAGCATCGAAGCTTCCTCTTCCTGATCCGTCATCCGAAGAGGCAGAGCCACCGTACATAACAGCGAAAAGGCATAGAGCTCTCCGCTGTATTCCACACTTTTTGTCACCTTGATCTCCGCCACCCCGGTGTCCGCTTCCAAAAGGGAGGAACATACAGTGGAGAACAACCCGGTAAGCGCGCCTCCACCCTCCCGCTCCGGTACATAAAGCCATAATCCCAGCTCGGCTTTTCCCTCGTTTTTGCTGGCAGAAGCCCCCCGCAGCCCGACCGCCACCACCGGTTGGTCGAGCGGGCGGGAAACATCCAAAAAGGGATATGCAGAAACCACCTTACACCCTTTCATCCCTGAATGCATCTGCAACAATGCAATTACCCTCTGCGCCGCCTCTTGAACAGTTTCTCTTTTCATTTCTCCACCTCCGTATGGGATGCGGTACGCTTTTGCAGGATAGCCCACACATAGGCGGGCGTTTCCCCCACATACACCGTATCGCTCCGTTTGATGGCGTACTCTCCGTCCTGTGCACGCAGATACGTGCCGAACGGCAGCTTCTCCAGCCGCTCGGAACACGGCCCCAAATACAAATAATGCCCCCCGTCAATCCTTCCGGGCGGCAGAAAACTGCCGCCCAGATATATTTTGTTCTTATAGCGCAACGGCTGGATCACCGCTTTGATCGTCCGTGTTTCCTCTGGAAGCACCAGTGCCACCGCGCGCCCCAATCGGGAAAGCACGCGTTCCGCCTCCCCGCTCATGACAACACCCCGCAAAAGGCAAACCCGCCTCGGTCGTCCAGCAGTAAAGCTGCCTGAGCCTCTGCTTCCTTCCAGAGAGAAAAGGCGCAAGCCGCCACCGCCTGACGGTCGGTCGTAATCGAAAGATCCCCGGCCTTCATATCCTCCGAACGCGCCGCCAGGCTCAGGCAGTTGCGGTAATAAGCAAGCGCGGCCGCCGCTGCGTTCAGTACGCCTTCCTCCCGCTTCCCTTGCGGGGAACGCAAAAGCCTCGACGCAATGTCGTCACGCGCCCAACCGCACAAACCTGCATAAACGGCTACTTCTTCTTCCGTCAAACCGGCAAGCTGAGCATAACGGCGCAGAATTTCCTGCAAATCCATTCCGGCCCCTCCTTTACGAGCCTGTCTCGGTTTCTTCCTCAGGGACAACCTGCAGCAAACGGCACGCCTCGGGCAAAATCTTGGCAAACCCGGCAATGCAGCTGATCGAAGCGCGTTCCAACTGCCGGTCGATCAATTTATCGTATTCGGTCAGCACATCGCCCGCCTGCACCATTTCCAGCGCGCAGTTTTTGTCCAGCCCAACGATGGTGTTCGCCGGTACGCAGGGCACATGCAAAAGGGAAGCCCCCATCGGGGTAATCATCTTTCCAGTCCCCTGGAAATTGAGCCCCGCCTGCGCATCCTTCATCTCCCCAATTGTCAGCAGATTGCTCATCGTGGCGGTGGAAGCCAGCATTGTGTTCAGCTCGTACGGGGCCAAGTCGCCCCACAGCTTTACTAGATGCTCATAGGTAAACGCCGTCGCGGTCACCGTGCTGATTGCCGCCGCATTTTCATTCCCGTCCCCGTTTATGAGTACATCTACCGCATCCTTTACCTGCGCGCGGGAAATGTACGCACCAATCTGGCGCAGCATTACGGTAAACAGATCCAGCCTTTGAAAGCGCAGCGCTTCGTAAGAACTCACCAGCATCCGCCCACGTTTGTGCAGATGCACCAGGGTTTCCTTGGTTTTCACTACTGTCTGGGGTAAAACGGAACCCTCCATCACCGGCATCAGGGATTTATCCCCTTCATCCGGCGTGGATGTGATCGTGCGGTAATCCAGCCCGTCAATCCGTGTCGTGGTTGCCACCAAAGAGGGCAGCACGTTTGCCTGCTCCATTCCCTGCCGCACGGCGCGGGATACATACTCCGGAAAAAGCGCCGCCGAATCCGACGTCTGAAAGAATTTTTCCACAGCATCGGAACCTGCGCCGCTCACGCGGATATCGAACCTCTTTAACTGACGCTGATAGGCGTCCAAATGTCCAAGCGGCGTTCCCTCATAGTTCTCAGAAGGGTCGAGCTCTTCTAAAATTCCACTGAAGCTTTTCCCCAGGGTCGCGTACATTCCTTTTTCCAGTCTGATATTATCAAACGACATAATATACCTCCTGTATTCTTGTTGTACTATTTCTCTATTTGTAATTCTGGTTATAGGATCAGACCGCAAGAATTATCCTCCACATCCACCACAAGTACAGGCAAGCCCGTGTCTGCCTTTTTGATTTTGCCGCTCACGTCGGCAACGATGTTCTGCCGGCCGATCAACACCGAAGAACCGCATTTGACACGGGCATAACCTTTGAGCAAAACGCTTACAAAGCCATCCCTCGCCCGGATGGAAATCCCGCAGGGCACCTCCCCATTGGCGCACGCGGCTACCACGCCGTTTTTTTCCATGCGGACCGGCACGCCGGGATTAATTTCCCCGCTGGCCTCAAACGTTGCAATCCCTTCTCCAAATCCCTGAAACGATACGTTCATATTCATCCTCCTTTGTTATATCTGAAACGACCGGTCGCCTTCCGCCCGCCGGCTGCGATCCCGGCCTGCGAGCTGGGGCGAAACCGGAAACGTTTCTTCCATCTTTTGGCTGTATGCTTTGTGAAATGCCTTCAACTCGTCCAACGTCATCCTTTGCACAACTCGTTCCATCACGGGCAGAGCGATCCCAGGCTGCAAAATCCCGCTCAGGCGCACTACCTCCCGGCGCAGATTGTCCCGATACTCGTCGCCCATCCCGGCCCGCTTTTCCAAATCCTCCAAATGCCCGCGCAGTTTACATACCTGGCTTTCGGTCAGGGTGCATGCCTTACCGCTTTCCGGCAAATAATGCTTAATCACGCCGGCCTCCCGTTGTGCAGGTACCGCTACAAACGACCATTCGTAAGCGTCGGAAGGCTCCTCTAAAATATGGTGGCACACCCGCCCGCCGTAAACCTTGCCTTTCTGATGGCGGCAAGTCCCCCGCCTCACTTCTTCCCCGCACACCGAGCAGCGCACCGAACCCACCGAGCAGCCAACGCTTACCTCCTTTTTAATACCGGCGTCCAACTGTAAAATCAAATCCTCCTGAACCCCGCCCCGAGGCAGGTAAGCCTTGGCCGTCAGGCGGGCATACGGCTCCCCGAAGCTGGTCGTTTTTCCTTCTGGCCGCTCCACCCTACAGGAATAGATACGAGCCGCCTGGTTCGCGCTGCTGTTTTGATGGTCAAATATCCCTGTCCTGCCCACAAACAGCACCGCCAGCTTTTCCAGCGCCTCTGTGGTAAAACGCTCGTAATCCCGGTCGATCTCGTTGTCGCACAGCACCACGGAGAACGTGTATACTTCCTCGGCGGTCAGTTCCCTGCGGGTGTACCGGTTGATCAACTCCATATCCTGCTCTGTTGTTTCTCCGCTTTTTTCCACATAACCTTCCTTCATGCCGATTCTCCTCATCGTAATTTTATTCTATCATATTGCTGTTTGTATTAAGACGTTGCTCAATTTCGGCTGCGCGTGCGTTCAAAAGCCGCGCGTTTGCCAGCTCCACCTCGTCCTGCAAATTGATCTTATTCCATTCCACTTGAAAATCCGCCGGACGGCCATTCAAGCGCAGCCACAGGGAACACACCCGGCAAATAACCGGATGCAGCATCCTGCGGTAGCTGTTCAGCTCGCTGGTCAGAAGATCTGCCTGTTGGCTGGACATCCGTTCCGTCGTACTCCAGGAAAGGCCCAGTAAAAAGGGCGGCAAGCCCAGCTTTGCCACAATCTGTTCCATCATTTGCCGGACCGGCACGGAACTGTCCAGAATCTGGTTGTCCGCCCCGATGACCTTTACCTCCACATCGCCTACCGCAACAAAATCGGTCACACGATCCCCCTGCATGGCCTTACCCCACTCCCGGGCGATTGTTTGGGCGCGTTCCTTGGCATAGGCCCGCTCGGCGGGGTCGTTCCCGGGTTTACAGGTCACGGCAAAGCGCACATTCCCCACCCGGTCCCAATTCACGCCGATGGTCCGGTAAATACTCAGCAGAATCTTAGAAACAAAGGGCAGCCCCTTTAAAATGCTCTCCCCATACAAGGAACCCGGCCGGGGATTGAGCGCCGAAACCATTATAAGCTCCTGCCGGGGAACCGGCGCGCTTGACCCATCGGGTCCGCGCAGGCACACCTGCAAATGCAACGGCCCATCCCCTTCCTTTAGCTCGACATCCTCCAACGGCGCATGGTACAAGGCGGCAATCCGCCCGCCCACCGGTACAATTTCCCCTACTGCCGTGCCATAGGTAAGCATCTGCTCCATATAACCGGTGAGGAAACTCTCCATCCCCATCCCGCAGGCGCCCACCTGGACGTGGAGCAAAAAATCGTTTATCTCTTCTTCATCCCTTCGATCTGGGCAGCGCACCCGAAAACCGCCCACCAGTTTCGCCGTTTTGCAAATAGCGGCGTCGATCACCGGCACCGCCTCTCTGAGAGATCGGTAAAGCTCCAGCTCCCCCGCCGACAGGGGCGGATAACGGGTAGCGGCACGCCAGCTCTGTTCCAAACAGCGCGGCGCGGTCTGCACCGCCAGGGAATCTCCGCGCGGGGCGCGTCGTTTCCATATTTTCATTTCCTTCCTCCTTTTTACCTTCGTGCTACCGATAAGGCGCAAAAGCCATCCTCCCCGCCGTCCAGAAAAGTCGAAACAAAGTAGCGGATATCGTCCATCGCGTGGTCGTTTTCCTTGCGCGGGGCGTCCCGCCCGCCCTCTTCCCAGCGGTACAGACTAAACTCCCGGACAGCATCACGGCAGTTCCGGCAAATTCTGATCCTGCCGGCCTGCAGCGCAGCCGCGGTGTTTCGAATCCCATCCAATACCTGGTTGTGCGCCGGCACGGCCCGATAGCGCCCGTGCCGCCGTATCACCTCCATAAAGCTGGCGGCGGATGGATCCACCAATACGCATTCCACCTCCCTTCCGGCAATCAGTTGACACAAAGCGCGGTAATGCTCCTCATCGGTACGGGAAACCCCTTCCCGGCGGGCGTCGTAATAATACTCGTTTATCCGGTACCAAGCTCCCCCGCATTCTCCCCACAAGCCGAACGAAGAGGGGTTCACCGTGCCGTAATCGCAGGAAACAGCATAACGATCAAACGGCCCGGCGGGCACGTCGCAGAAAGCGTCCTCTCCGTCCATAAAGGGATATACCGCGCCTTCGGCCGCCACCCACTCGCCCAACACAAACCGTTGATAAAACGTCCCCGAGTAAAGCCCCTGGTACCGTTTGCGCATTGCGGGAGTAAGCGCCGGATTGTCCTCCATCGTAAAATGCAGGTATAACGCGTGCCGCTCCCCCGCCTTTTGGATCCATTCCCGGTAAAACCAATGCCCCGGATATTCCGGGTTGCAGTTGAACCAAAACTTGGATCCCTCTACCGAACAGCGCGCCAGCGCCTGCTCCACGAAGGAACGCGGCATCAACGCCACTTCGTCGAACAGTACTCCGGCAAGCGTCATTCCCTGGATCAGCGCGGCGGAGCCTTCGTCCCGGCCGCCGAAAAGGTAAAAACGGTTGCTCCTTCCGGCAAAGGAAAGTTCCAGCAGATTGTCCGACGCTTTCATTCGGCAACGAAACCCCTCCCGCGCCAGCAACGGCAAAAGCGGCGTGACCACATTCCGCTTCAGCGAACGGATCGTTTTTCCGCACAGGGCGAACGACGCGCCCGAAAACCGGCGGGTAGCCCAAGCCGCAAAGGAAATCCCCATACACACCGTTTTTCCCGAGCGCACCGCCCCATCGCAAATCAAAGCATCACACTCCTTGTCCGGGGAAGCGTCGCACCAAAAGGAAAGGACGCGCAGCTGCTTTTGGGAAAAAGGCAGAAGCTTCACCCGCTCCCCTCCTTTCCCGGCGCCCTTCCGCTTTGGGTCAGCGCCCTCGCGCCCTCCTCCATCGCCCGGAACAGAGCGGATCCATCCTGTTTTCCCGCCTCCAGCTCTTCCAGCTTTTCCAAGGCGCGAAGCCGGTCAAAAAATTTGATCTCCATACTCCCGTCTTTCGGCCTGCGAATCTCCGCAATGTTGAAAAAATCCATTCCGGCAAGCTCACCCGGCTCCGGATGCTCGTCGTATAACAGCCGAATGGCGTCCGATACGCCGCCGAACGCCAGCTTTTCGTATCCTTCGCGCGCTTTCTGCCGACTTTTCTTCATGCATGCCTGCCCTCCTTTCATATCCCCCGTAAAAACAAGAAAAAGTTGCCCTTTTGAGGGCAACTTTTGAAAAAATAATTTTTATGTTCCTTTCAAAGCCGTAATCCTAACCTATCTTCTCCTTTCCACAAGCTGGTAACGATTTCGTTTTCCATACCATAGATCCCGTATTACAAAAAACAAAAGGAGGAAGACTTCTCCCGTATCATAAGTCTTCCTCCCTATACGGCCTATTCAAAGGCTTTTTTATTTCATTATTCAACCGGCTGCTGGGTTTCCCCCCGATCCTCCAGCAAGGGGACCTCCACGTCAAACGTGTTTCCATCCCGATAAATAGTCAGGGTAACCAAATCGCCGGGCTGAAAGCGGGCTAGCTCGTCGGTCAAAACCTCAAACGCTGTGATTTCAATTCCGTTGATATGGGTAATGATATCATCTACCTGCACACCCTGGCTTTGCAAAGGGCTGTCATCGGAAAGGGAGCGGATCAGCACTCCCTGCGGCACACCGTTCCTTCTAGCCACATAGGTAGAAATCTGCTGGCCGGTAATCCCCAGGCGCACCCGGCCGGAAACATAACCATAGCGCATCAGGTCGTCGATAATCCCCTTCACGGTGGTCATAGGTATGGCAAACCCCATCCCTTCATAACCCTGTATCTTGGCGGTGTTGATGCCCACCACCTGCCCAAAACGGTTGAGAAGCGCCCCGCCCGAATTTCCCGGATTGATCGCGGCGTCGGTCTGGATGTAACGCATCGCGGTCTGTGCTGTGGAATCCACCGTCCGGTCAAGGGCCGAAACCCATCCTCCAGTCAGGGAATTAAAATAATTCAGACCACCGGGGTTTCCCAGAGCATATACCCGGTCGCCCACGCGCAGATCATCGGAGTTGCCGAACTCTGCCGCCGTCAAGCCGGATACCTCAATCTTAATCACCGCCAAGTCGGTTTTCTTATCATAACCGACCACTTTTGCTACATATTCTTCCCCAGTATACAGCACCACCTGCACACCGTAAGCATCGCTGTCTCCCAATACATGGGAATTGGTAATAATATAGCCGTCCGCGGTCATAACGACGCCGGAGCCTTCGGCAATATAGCTGTCCTCCAGTTGTGCATCCGGCTCGTACAAACGGATCCCCACAACAGACTGTTTCGCTTTTTCATACACCGCATTTCCGCCCATCGGGTCTTCTCCTTCGGGCTGCTCCCGAAGCACCGCGCCGCCCCAATCGGGATCAATGGCTCCTGCTCCACCCGGCGTCAAATTCGGCTGGTCTCCGTCGCCTGGCCATGGCACTCCTCCCCAATCCGGCTGTGATTGGCTGGCCCCAGGCTCAACCGGAAAGTCTCTGCCGCGGGAAGCCAGGATTGTTCCGTAAATGCCAAAAGCTACTGTAAAGCACGCGGCCAAGCCACAGGCGATCCAAAGGAAAATGCGGGTGCCTTTTTTCATTTTCTTTTTCAGCCCGGCGCCCGACGGCACACAAGATTGGGGAACACCATTCATAGCCTGATACGGCGGCGGCGCGTACCCATCCCACGGGGAATGGGCTGCAGGAGTCCCATGCTGCCGATAAACCCTCGCTTGGAAAAACGGGGGATACGACTGTCCCTGCGGTGGAAAGCGTCCAGGCTCTTGTTGAAAACCTTGTTGATAATGTTGATAACCAGTGGAATTTATTCGTTGCGCCCCCAATCCTTCCCCAGTCTGGAAGTTTTGTTGGGGGTTAAAATGGTTTTTGGTGCGGTTTGAATCAGGCGTCAACGGTGCCCCCGCATCCGATGGAACCTCGGCAGAATCACTTGCTTGCTCGGTGATAGGAGCTCCAACCGTTGCTTCCCTCTGTTTTTCCACAGGTTGCGTCGCAAAGTTTTCCACAGTGTCGGCCATCCCATCCCCAAAAACAGGCCTATCCGATCCCTGTGTCCGTGGGGTTGCCGGTTCCGGTTCTCTCGAAAGCGTTTCCTCCGTTGGATTTTCTACCAACCCCTGTAGGAGCGCCGCCTCTCCCACCGTCTTAGGCTCTTTTTCCATCAACGGCGCATCACTTGCTGCCGCTTCGGTTGTAAAACCGGCCTCCTGAGGGGCCTGCGTTCCCGATTCACTGTTGGGCGCCATATCACACTTGTTCGCTCGCGCCCCTACAGCCGGGCCTTCCTCCTCCGCCGCCTCGGCAAAGTCGTCCGGCTCCCACATAGTCAACATTGGTTCCTCCCCAGCCGTCGAACTCAGCGGGTCACGGTCAACGGGCACAGAGCTATGCCCCTCCGTCCCGTTTCCACCCTCCTCTAAAAATACGTCGGGCCGCAAAGGGCGCTTTTCGTTTTCCATCCATTCTACCCCTCTCCTACCGAGCTTCGGGCGGCTCTTTCCAGAACCGTCCCATCTTTACCGCTTGATATCTTTTTTCTTTTCATTTTTGGCAAGCTCGTTCTTCTTTTGCTTAGGAATCCAGAATTCAAACTGGCAATACTCGCCTTCTACGCTGCTCACCGTAATATCCCCGCCGTGCTGTTTCACAATGGTTTTTACTATATAAAGGCCCAGCCCCATACCCAGCCGGTCCTTGCTTCGGGACTTATCGGTTTTGTAAAACTTTTCAAATATCATTCCGATTTCATCTGCCGGGATCCCCTGCCCGCTGTTTTTGATTCTCACCACATTGCGGTCGGGCCGTTCTTCCACATGGAGCTCAATGTAACCATTCTCATTTACAAATTTTACGGCGTTTTCGATCAGATTATACACCACCTGATGGATCATATCGGGATCGCCGTCCACAAATTGGCTCTGCGCGTCCTCCAGGCCGGTTACTTCAATATGCTTTTCGTCAATCTTTTTTTCAAAGGTTAATAGCGCTTTCAATACCGTGGCCGTCAAATCAAACCGCTGCACATTCATATGAAGTTCTCCGTTGTCGATGCGGGACAGGTCCAACATGGTCTTTACCAGCCGGGAAAGCCGCTTTACCTCGTCGGAAACGATCTTTAAATAGTGGTTTTGCTGTTCCGCTGGGATCGTCCCATCCAGGATGCCGTCGATGAAACCGGCGATCGTGGTCATCGGCGTTTTTAGCTCATGGCTGACGTTGGCGATAAAGCTGCGGCGCGTACCTTCCGAAGAAGCGAGCGAAGCCGCCATATTATTAAACGCTACGGCAAGCTGGCCGATCTCGTCCTGGCTGGTTACCGGCACCCGGTGGCTAAAATCCCCCGCCCCAAAACAACGGGCAGCCGCCGCCATATCACGCAGCGGGCGCATCATATTATACGTAAATAGGCCTACCATGAAAATGGAGATCAAAAGGGCCCCCAAGGCGGCAAACAAAAAAATACGCAGCACATCCATGCGGAAAGAGTACAGCTCCGCCATATCCGAAACAGCGAACACCACACCGCCTACCGCAGCGGTCCCGTTGATATTAAGGATGATCGGCTTTCCCACCACATAACAGGTATGGTCGTATAGTCCTCCCAAATCTGTGGTCCCCACATAGCCGGTTGCCGTCAGCGCCCGGTTGACGATTGCCTGCGGCACCTTACCGCCCATCAGGGCTTCACTGTTGTGCATGTCGGAGCTTAACATCACCGTGCCGTCGTTGCCGGCCATAAAGATATCCGCATTGATTGTGGCGGAAAAAACGTTTACAAATGATTTCATCCGATCCACGCTGATGGTATACACACCGTCGCTGTCCGGTACGCTCATGGTGGCGGCCAGTTCTGCAACGCCGGTTGCATTTGTGCTGAGAAGCCCGCGTTTTTCATCCTGCCAATAGCGCGAAATAAACATGATCAGCATCGTCCCCAACAGTAAAAAGCTGACCAGGATTATTGTCACGCTGATGCGCAGATATTTCTTGAACAGGCTTTTCTGCATGGCCATGGTTATTCCTTCACCTCAAACTTATATCCCACACCCCACACGGTTTTGAGCGTCCATTTATCGGAAACCCCTTCCAATTTCTCACGCAGCCGTTTCACATGGACGTCAACCGTACGCGAATCGCCGTAATAATCAAATCCCCAAACCTCGTCTAAGAGCTGGTCGCGGGTAAACACCCGGTTCGGGTTGCTGGCCAAATGGTAAATCAGCTCCATTTCTTTTGGCGGTGTGTCAATCTGTTTGCCGTCCACCCTCAGCTCATAATTAGTCAAGTTGATCGAAAGCTTATCGTATTTTACCTCTTTTACGCTGTCATTCTGTTGGCCACCCACACGGCGCAGCACAGCTTTGATGCGCGCTACTACTTCCTTAGCCTCAAAAGGCTTTACCACATAATCGTCTGCTCCCAGTTCCAGACCGAGTACTTTATCAAAAACTTCGCCCTTTGCCGTCAGCATAATGATAGGGCACTGGGATTTTTTACGGATCTCACGGCACACCTGCCAGCCGTCCAGCTCCGGGAGCATGATGTCCAGCATAATCAGGTCGGGTTTTTCCGCATCGAACATTTCCAGCGCTTTTTTCCCATCGTTGGCAATGGCCGTCGTAAACCCTTCCTTTTCAATATAAAGGCGCAAAAGCTCGCAGATGTTTTGATCATCGTCTACAATTAGAATCTTACCCATATCCATTTTATGATCTCTCCTTTTTTATTTCAGAGCGGTAAGCCCTAGCGGGAGCCTTGATAGCGTACAAAATGATACTCTATTATAGTATAAGGCAGCTCCATCTAAAAAGGATGAACGATTTATAAAAAAAGCCGAAAACGCAACCTCCTGCAAAGTTTTCCCGGTTTGCCGTATTCTTTCAGAAATTGGGGTTATAATGAACACAGCATAGAAACCCGCTTCCGGGACAAAAAACTAGATATTGTACTTTAAACAACCGGATTATACTGAAACTTGTGTTGTTCGTATCTCTCCTCTTGACAACCTCAAAGAATTATTTTATGATGAAGTAGGAATTCGAGCAACCCTCCCAGGAAAAGATGCAAAAAATTCAAATGATGAAAAGGAGCAATTGGTATGGAAAAGTATGTATGCGAAGCTTGCGGTTATGTTTACGATCCTGAAATCGGCGATCCGGATAACGGCATTGCCCCCGGCACCTCTTTTAACGATCTGCCCGAAGATTGGGTCTGTCCGTTATGCGGATTGGGCAAAGATATGTTTTCTGCCGAGTAATCAGCACAAGTAAAGGAAAAGCATATGGGCATTGAACGAATCTCCGACAACGTCTATTCCGTCGGGGTCTTGAATCCCAGCCTGCGGGTTTTCGACATTGTCATGGAAGCAAAATACGGTACCACCTACAACGCTTACCTGATCACCGGAAGTAAGAACGTATTGGTGGAAACCGTACATACCGATTATTTTGATGAGTACCTCTTCAACGTGCAAAGCCTAATCGATATCAAGGATATCCATTATCTGGTGATGAACCACACCGAGCTGGATCACTCCGGCAGCGTGCGAAAGCTCCTAAAGCTCAACCCGGATATCACCATCGTTTGCACAACCGCCGCGCAGAAATATCTGCGGGCTATCCTTAACCAAGATTTTAACTGTATCGTGGTTAAGCAGGGGGA
>CAMMKL010000004.1 GCA_946497265.1 uncultured Clostridia bacterium
GGTAGTAAATTCAGTGGCCCTATCCCGTGATTTGCCCGTATTTACAGGCTTTTTTGAGATAATCAGAGTTGTTATCATAATAATACAACGACGGTTAATAAATTGCAAGAGGTATTTTCGCCTTTTTATTCTGGGAATTGATGTGGAGCGGGACAAGGAAATACCTGTCTGATCATGTGGATTTTTGTGAAAAAGATAGGAAAAACACATTTTTTATTGAAAGAAACAAAAAATTCGCTATAATAAAATAAATAACATAGGTGGTGAATCATTTATGATTGCGGAAGAGAGATATCGAATGATCCGGGAAATCCTTCGGCGGGACGGCGTTGTCAAGGTGCTTCCTTTGGCGGAGCAATTTGAGGTATCTTCCGAAACGGTACGCCGGGATTTGGATTATTTGGAGAAACAGGGCTTTTTGCGAAAGGTGTATGGGGGCGCTGTGCTGGATATGATCGATACCCGGCTCGACCATTTTGAGGATCGGGAGCTGAAGTTCCAGCACAATAAAAAGGAGATTGCACAGATTGCCTGTTCCATGATGCCGCAGGGAGGCTCAATAGCTATGGATGTAGGCACCACAAATCTGGCGATCGCCAGGGAACTGCGCCAACAGAACAAAACGCTGACGGTGGTAACCAATTCTTTGCCCATCGCCAATGAATTGGCGGATGCCAAGGGGATCAGTACGGTATTAACCGGAGGCGTGGTTAACGGGCTGGAAAAGTCCGTAGTAGGGGAAATTAGCCTAAATACGTTTTCCATGTTCCATGTGGATCTATGCTTTATCAGCGCCAGCGGCATTTCTCTAAAGGAAGGCATCACGGATCTGGGTTTTGGCGAAGTAGAAACAAAACGGATGCTGATTAAAATTGCAAAACGGGTGGTGACGGTTTGCAACAGCAGCCGGTTTGATATGATTTCCTTGCTGAAGGTATGCAGTTTGGCTGAGGTAGATTCCATTGTTACCGATTCCGATTTGAACGACGATACGGCTTTACGATTTCGGGAGGCGGGAGTAAAGGTGATCCGGCCGCAGGATGTATTTACGAAGGAAGGGTGAAAGGTATGAGTTTTTTAAACTTTGGCTCTTTGAATTTGGATGTAGTGTATCAAGTACCCCGTATTGCAACGACGGGGGAAACCGTCGCTGCAAAGAGTGTGGATGTATTTCCGGGCGGCAAGGGCCTGAATCAGTCGATTGCGCTGGCGCGGGCGGGCGCCGAAGTGTTCCATGCCGGGCTGGTGGGCGAAGATGGGGGGATATTGGAGGAAGCGCTGCGGGAAAGCGGCGTGGATATCCGATATTTGAACAGGACAAAAACGCGCACCGGGAACGCCGTGATCCAAGTGGATGAAACAGGGCGCAACAGCATTGTGCTGTTCGGAGGGGCCAACCGGGAAAATAGCCTGGAATACATCGAAGAAACGCTTTCCCATTTTCACGAGGGCGATTGCCTGGTGCTGCAAAATGAAGTCAATCTGTTGGATGAACTCATTGACAGGGCTTATGAAAAGGGGATGTCCATTGCGCTGAACCCATCCCCTTACAACGGGCTTCTGGACCGGTGCCGTCTGGATAAGGTGGACCTGTTTTTGCTCAATGAAGTGGAATGTAGGCAGATGACAGGCGAGAAGACGCCGGAAGAGGGCCTCGACGCGCTGTGCGAAAGTTACCCAAGAGCGGAATTTGTACTGACGCTGGGGGAAGAGGGTGCGTTTTTTGGCGCTACAAGGCAGTCGGTTTTTTGTCCAGCTTTACCGGTAGAAGCGATTGATACAACCGGCGCCGGCGATACGTTTACGGGCTATTTTTTGGCCGCATACTGGGGAAAAGGCTTATCGGCGGAAAGATCCCTGCAAACGGCAACGGTGGGGGCCGCTTTGTCGGTAACCAGGAAGGGGGCTGCCGGTGCGATCCCAACGCGCGAGGAGGTCCTTACGGCATATAGACAATGGATTTAATAAGCCTTATATATGTGATGGCGGGTGTGGCCCGCGCGGATTTCCGGCAAATCTAATTTTCGGATCAAACTATATAAAAAACGGCTTCGGCTTCTGTGTTCCCCAAGCGAACGCCCGCCTCACGAGAAAACAGAGGAAAAAATATTGGATGTGATCCCTTTGGTAAGCAGAGGTTTGCTCTTGGATTTTGCGGGGGGGCAACTTCTATTTTAAAATCTGGGAAGCCGGTTTCTTCCTAGCTCAGTTTGTAGAATAACCTATTAAAAAGTACATAAAAGGAGAGCGTATAGTTTTCACCCGCCTTTACGAGGAACCCAATGCTCCTTTGGCTACTCCCCACAGGGAAACTCCGTATTCAGGCTCAGGAGGGGATTGAAGTGAAGGAGGCATCGTATGTTGTCTATGCATTTCTTAGGGAATAGCCTGAGCCGGGCTTGCCGGTTAATTATAGGATAAAGGGATTTTGCATATTTTCACGTTTTCCTATTGACAATGAAGTAAAAGTATTGTAAAGTAGTGGCTGGAAGAGGTTAGCACATGCTAACCTCTTATCATCGGAGTTAAAGTTAGCTTTAGCTAACAAAAGGAGGAACAGGATCTTGTTGGAACATACCGCTCCAATGCAGGCAGAGGGAGCCTCCAAACGTCAAAGTTACCCGGTTACAGGGCAAATGCTGCCCCTTTCGATGGCGAAACAGGGGGAGCAGATGGTGGTGCGGGGCATCCGTGGAAAAGACGATGTGCGCCGTTTCCTGGAATCCCTTGGCTTCGTAGAAGGGGCCGAAGTGATGGTGATTTCCGAATTGTCGGGCAATGTCATTGTTACAGTCAAAGGTACCAGGGTGGCAGTCAGCAAGGCCATGGCGTCGCGTGTGCTGACCGGCTGACGGCTAACCGGTGTGAAAGGAGTTACATATGAAAACGTTAAGAGAGGTACGCTGCGGGGAAACTGCAACCGTAGAGAAACTATCGGGGGAGGGGGCACTCAAACGCCGTATTATGGATATGGGCATCACCCGCGGCACCCAAATTTATGTGCGCAAAGTAGCGCCGCTCGGCGATCCGGTGGAAATAACGGTGCGCGGATATGAGCTTTCGATCCGAAAAAGCGAAGCGGAAAATATCCTGGTGCGTTGACCGTGCCTTTTCAAAAGCCGGCGGTACCGCATCTGATGGTTAGCGGTAGCTAACGATATTGAAGGAGGATTGTATTATGGCAAATGAGGTAAAAGACCGCAAGGTAATAACCGGCGAGGCAAAGCGGCATCTGTCTATCGCCCTGGCCGGCAACCCCAACTGCGGCAAGACCACCATGTTCAACGACCTGACCGGAAGCAGCCAATATGTGGGAAACTGGCCGGGCGTAACCGTAGAAAAGAAGGAGGGGAAGCTTCGCCGGAATTCCGGGGTGACGATCAACGACCTGCCGGGCATTTATTCCCTGTCCCCCTATACGCTGGAAGAGGTGGTCAGCCGTGACTACCTGCTGCATGGGAACCCGGACGCGATTATCAATTTGGTGGATGCGACAAACCTGGAGCGCAACCTGTATTTGACCACCCAGATTGCGGAGCTGGGGATCCCCACGGTGATCGCGCTGAACATGATCGACCTGGTGCGCAAATCGGGGGACAAGATCAATGTACAAAAGCTGGGCGCGGCGCTGGGATGCGAAGTGGTGGAAACCTCGGCGCTCAAAGGCGAAGGCTCGATGGAGGCGGCCGACCGGGCGATTGAGCTGGCCAGGGCCGGAGAAGCCGTCCCGCATCACACCTTCAGCAAACAGGTAGAAGAGGCGCTCGGCGGCATCTCCGATTTGATCGGGAGCCTGGTTCCGGAACGGCATCTGCGCTGGTATGCCGTTAAAGTGTTTGAACGCGACGAAAAGGTGATGGAAAGCCTTACGTTTACCGAAGACATGAAGGAGCAGATTGAGTCCATCATTACCGAGGTAGAGAATGAAACGGGCGACGACAGCGAGAGCGTCATCACCAACGAACGGTATGCGTTTATTGCCAAAATAATGGAGAAATGTGTTACCAAAAAGAAAAAGTCCATGACGATGTCGGATAAGATCGACCGGATTGTGACCAACCGCTGGCTGGCGTTGCCGATCTTTGTTGCGGTGATGTTCCTGGTTTATTATGTATCCGTCAGCAGCTTGGGTACGATTGTAACCGACTGGACGAACGATACCTTGTTCGGCGAGTGGATCCTGCCCGGTGTGGGCGGCTGGCTGGAAGCGGCCAACACAGCCCCGTGGCTTCAGAGCCTGATCGTAGACGGTATCTTAAACGGCGTGGGCGCCGTGCTCGGCTTTGTGCCGCAGATGTTTATCCTTTTCTTCTTCCTTTCCATTTTGGAAGACTGCGGCTATATGGCGCGCGTGGCCTTTATTATGGACCGTATTTTCCGTAAATTCGGACTTTCCGGTAAAAGCTTTATCCCCATGCTGATTTCCTCCGGCTGCGGTGTGCCCGGCGTGATGGCGACTAAAACCATTGAAAACGACAAAGACCGCCGTATGACCATTATGACTACTACCTTTATCCCCTGCAGCGCCAAGCTGCCCATTATTTCCCTGATAGTCGGGGCGCTGATGGGCGAAGAGCTGTGGTGGACGGCGCCGCTGTTCTACTTCCTGGGCATTGCGGCCGTCATTATTTCCGGCATCATGTTGAAAAAGACCCGTATGTTCGCGGGCGACCCGGCGCCCTTCGTGATGGAGCTTCCTCAGTACCACATCCCGGCCCCCAAAGGCATCCTGATCCATATGTGGGAGCGTGTAAAAGCCTTTATCGTCAAAGCCGGGACCGTCATCTTCGTGGCTTGTGCGCTCGTCTGGTTCCTCAAGAGCTTTGGCTGGGTGGACGGCAGCTTTGGTATGCTGGATTTCGAAGACCCGGCACAGACGGATTACAGCATCCTGGCCTATATCGGCAACTTCCTTGCCCCGATCTTTGCGCCTCTCGGCTTCGGCAACTGGCAGTCCACGGTTGCGACCGTCACCGGGCTGGTGGCTAAGGAAGACGTTGTGGGAACCCTGGGCGTTCTGTTCGGTATCGGCAGTGACGCCGATGTGGCGGACCCCGGCATGTGGACCGCAATTGCCGGCCTGATGCCCGCCGTGTGCTCCCGTGTGGCGTTCCTTGCCTTTAACCTTCTGTGCGCACCTTGCTTTGCAGCCATCGGCGCAATCCGCCGTGAAATGGCAAGCGCCAAGTGGACGGCGTTCGCGATTGGGTATCAGTGCGTATTTGCCTATGCCGTTGCCCTGTTGATCAACCAGTTCGGTTTGCTGTTCACAGGAGGCGCTTTCACGGTAGCTTCCGCCGTGGCGATCGCGGTGCTGTTGGTAATCCTTTACCTGCTGTTCCGCCCGATGCCCAAAAGGGAAGCTGCGATGCGCCGCGCGGGTGCAAACGCTTAATAAAACCCCAGCCGCCATAAGGTCGGTTTGGGAACCCATAGCCCCCTAAACAAGAAAGGAGGACGAAATATGGCCGATTTCTTGCAACAGAACCTGGCAACCATCCTGCTTTCCCTGGTGCTTGCCGTCCTGCTTTTCCTTGCCGTCCGCCGGATTGTCAAAAAAGGCTCCTGCGGGGGCGAATGCGCAGGGGGATGCAGTGGGTGCGGCGGTTGCTCCGGCAACTGCCCGCATGCCTGCCAATGCCATCTTTCCCAAAAGGCAGGAGATCACCAGGCCGGGAAGACAAACCGGCTTATTCAGAGGAAGGAATAGAGAAGAGAGGGGAGACACGGGTGTTATCGCATGCAAAAAAGAAGTACCTGTTTTTTCTTTATGAACTGGGAAGCAACGGAAATGAAGTGAGGTCCCGGGATCTGGCCGCCTGCCTGCAGGTAAAACGTCCCAGTGTTTCCAAGATGCTGACTGCACTGCGGGAAGAGGGCTTGATTGAAAAGGAATACTACAGCACCATTCGGTTTACGCAAGCGGGTGCACGGATTTCCAATGCCCTTTATACCGATTATCTGCTATTAAACGCGTTCTTTCAGGAAAAGCTGGGCGTTTCGAAAGAAAATGCCAGGCAGGACGCCATTACCGGCGTGTGCAGTTTTACCGACGAGGGCCTTCAAAAGCTGACCGCTCATATGTTAGGCGAAAAATAACGAACCCCGATTACAACGACTCTGTTCTGATATACACACCTGAAAAGACGAGACCTTCCGCGGCTGCAGCTTAACCGCGGAAGGTTTTCTTTTTCCCTACATGCTTTGAAAGATGGCGGGATAATTGATAAAAAGATCGGGAAGCAGGAGCCTTGGGTTCGGGATTTGGAAAGGGGGAGCGTTATGCAGGCAGATTTGTTGCACCTGTAATCTTTAGCAGAACAGTATGAGTCGTATGTGGAATGATAGGTATCAATAGGCCTCTAATCAACAACAAACGTACAAATTTAAACAACAATTATACCTTTTTTTACAAGATATGGATTGCTATACTATCAATGAAACTCAAAAATAAAAAGAGAGGGATGGAAAAATGGATAAAATAGCTAAGGGCTCTTGGCGCAGAAGCCGGATTGTTCTTGCCTGCCTTTTGGTAGCGGCAGTACTGGCCTGCAGCGTGTTCAGCCTGTCGGCTTCGGCACAGCGGCCGGGAGCAATTCCGCAGCAAAAGGATTATTCCTTTGATGTGCCCGCACTCTGTGGAAGCGACAGCATGCTGTTGCAGCAAAATCCGGGGCGCGGCCTGCGGATGGAAGTGTACATGAACGTTAAGACGGGCAAAGGGGTTTTTGAAGCAGGTGAAAACCGCGATGCAATTGAAGTTTTGGAGGAAATGATCGCCAAATACGAAGACGACCAGCCCCGCTTGGCGCAGGTATACTTTTATTTGACCGATTATAAAAATTCGCGCATTGATGAAGAAGGGTTCCGCCATATGGAGGAATACTTTGAAGTCCTGAAAGAACACGACATCAAAGCCGTGCTGCGGTTCGCCTACATTTGGAACGGAGACGGACCGGTATCTGATTGGCAAAAACAGGACAAATCGGCCGACGGCAAAATCCAGGACATCATTGACCTGGCGCCCTTTGTGGAAGCGCACAAAGACCAGATCCATGTGCTGCAGGCCGGCATGTTCGGCGCCTGGGGCGAATGGGGCGACGTTTACGGCGGAGCGGTTAACAAGGATGATGTCAAACGCGTTATGGCGGCTTATATGGAAAATATGCCGGAAGAACTGCAGGTGCAGGTGCGCCTGTGGCGGTATAAGACCGACTATTTTGATTCCAGCGCCGATTACTACGACCGTATCTCCTTCCACGACGACTATCTGATCGGTGATTATGACGACAGCAACAACTTGGGTTCCAAACAGCCCATCACCCCGGTGACGGAGGAAGAAAAGGCGATGATCTCCGAGGCGTGCAAGACCCTGAATGTGGACGGCGAGATGATCTGGGGGCGCGCGAACGAAAGCTTGACCGGCAGCGACTCCATTGACGCGATCAAGGTGGCCAAGCGCCTTCGCGACGACCACTTTACTTCCCTGAGCCTGGAACATAACTACAAAGAATCGGATACCAATAGTACTTCTACCGGAATCCCGAACGAGTATTCCATGGTGCATTGGCAGTCGGAGTTTATCAATCAAAATATCCTCGACCGCGAGGGCCTGCCTTATAATGAGAACTGGTTCAAGGATCGCAACGGTTCGACCATTTCCCGCAATATGTTTGAATACATCCGCGATTACCTGGGCTATTATCTGGTGGCCGAAAAGGCTTCCGCTAAGGTGGACGGCAATCAGGTGGATGTGAACATTACTCTGAATAACTATGGCTTTGCGGCGCCTGTGGGCCTTTCCTCCATTGATGTGGTGCTGCTGGACGCAAACGACCAGGTGGTGGAAAGAAAGAACGCCTGCGACCTGCTTGCCCTCCAGACCAACGAGGCGCAGGAGATCAGCGTATCGTTTACCCGGCCGGACAGCCACCGCGCCTATACCGTAGCGATTGCCGCGCAGGATTCCGCCGGCACCCCGGTGCGGCTTGCAAACGACATTGAGTACCGGGGTGGCTTTAACATCCTGGGCGAGCTCTCATAAATGAGTGCGGAAAGGAGGAATTGACTTGAAAAGAAAATCCATATTCAACCGCCTGACCAGTTTTTTACTGGCGGCCATACTCATACTGGGCGGCATGCAGCCGGCCTTTTCTGCCGCTGCGGCAGAGACTGCAGGCAAGCTTCCGATGCCGGAAATCACATACAGCGGCTTGGAGTTGGACCCCAATGATTCGGTCCCGACAACGGACGAGCATCTTCCGTATCTGATTGAAAACGAAAGCGGATTTAATTTTAACTTTTATCCTGATCAAAGCAAAATGGCGGCCGGCGAGAGCTGGTTTGAATATTCCTATGACCGCAGCGTTGATTTCTCCGGCCTAAAGCTTGTTGGCTGGTGGCCGAACGCTCAGGGAGTAAAGGAGATCGGCATTCAATATTATGACGGTTCCGCCTGGCAGGACGGCGACCGGATCACCGTTCCGTGGCAGACCCCGGTAAGCGAAGGCGGGCCGGAGGAGCTGGAAATTACCTTCTCGCAGGTAATCACCAGCACTAAGCTGCGTATCCAGGTGCTTTCCATGTATCAGGAATGGGATACCCCCCGCTGCTGCATGCGCCTGATGTCCCCGATCGGGGAACTTACCCCGATGGAAACCGACGAAGCCCGCGACGCCTTGGGGGAAGCCCTCGCAAATGCCCGGCAAGCGAAAGATACTTATAAAGACCAGGTGACAAGCGCCGCAGCCGCGGTGCTGGATTACGCCCTTGCGACCGCGCAGAACGTATACGACGATGAAAACGCGGACTCGGCTGCTCTGAATGAACAGATGGAGCTGGTTGTGGCGGCGCAGGAAACGTATGTAGAGTTTGCCGAAGGCCGCTCCGCCCTGCAGAGTGCCGTGACGGACGCCGAAGCCCTGCTTGCCGAAAGCGAAGTGGGAGACGGCTATGGCCAGCATCCGCTTTCCGCGAAAGAAGCTCTGGTCCGGGTCATCGACTCCTGTAAGGAGCTTCTGTTGGATGAGTCTGTAACGGATGTATCTCTCTATACGGACAAATCCTCCCTTTTGGCCAACCAGGTCAAGGCGTTCGAAAACAACGACAACACCACCCTTTCCATACCGGAAATTTCCGTCGTCAATATGGATATTGTCAAGGGCGATCCTTCCTATCTGGTGGATGGTTCTAACCGTGATTTCAATGTGGACCCCGGTTCGGAATTGAAGGACGCCTATATTGAGTATAATTACATCAATCTGGTTCGCATTTACGAGATCGACCTTGCCGGCTGGTTCCCGCTGCAGCAGGGAGTTGCCAACCTGAGCTTTGAATACTATGAAGACGGGGAATGGAAGCTTTCCGACCAGAACGTGCAAGTGCCGTGGACCGAGCCGCAGATTCAGGACGAGCGCTTGACCATCACGCTTTCGGAGCCGGTGGAAACCACGAAGTTCCGCATCAAGATCAACGACGCGTACCGCGATTGGTCCTATATCTGCATGCATGGCATGGAACCCAAGGGCGTAGTGCTCAACGACATCTTGGCTTTGTTTGAAAGCGCGGAAAATATGATTACCCAAACAGAAAACCTTTTGACCGGTACCCAGCCAGGCGAAATTCCGGAAGCATCGGTGGAAGAAGTGAGGAAGCTTGCACAGGAGGTTCTCCAAAAGCTTGAGAATGGGGAAGTGACTTCCGAGAATTTCGAAGAAGAGATGCAGAAAATCGAAGCGGCCTGGCAGCAGATGCTGAAGGACCAGGTGCCTGCGTACGACGACCCGTATGCTCCCAAGGTTTCTGCGGAAGGCCTTACCGTGACCGAAGGCAGCCTGGAGAATCTGGTGGACAAACAATTGGCGCTTGGCGCGGAATTTGACACTCCGCTGGAAGATGCATATCTGGTGTTTGACTACGGCGACCTTAGCTTCCAATTGGAACAGCTCACCATCACAGCCGAGGACGGTGCACAAAAGGGTTTCCAGGAAGTGAGCCTGGAATATTTTGACGGCAAGGAATGGATAGCGGCCAAGGAGAACGTTACCCTCAAATGGAGGGAGAACGCTCCGAACTACCAGGGCCAGCATGTGAAGTTGGATACCCCGGTGAGCGCTTCGAAATTCCGTATCCGCATTGATCTTGCCGCCGATGCGCCGAATGTGCAGGAAATTCTGCTTAAGGGTAACTTTGTCACTTCATCAGCCGGGCTGGAGGAAGCAGTCGCACGCGGCGAAGCTGTGCTGGAGAAAGGATTTACCGGCATTGACGATCTGCTTGACGTGCTGAAGCTCCGATTGGCCAGCGCCAAAAATCCGGATACCGTAAACCGCGCAACGCAGGATAAGCTGGACGAGATGGCAGGGCAAATCAACGACGTGACAGCGCTCATTGAGCGGTATCAGGAGATTGCCTCCGAAGAGGACAAGGCGCTGCTCAAAGACGTCATTGACGAAGCGGACAGCTATGAGCTGGACCGTTATGTGGACGGCGAAGCAAAGGATAGCTTCCAGGATATTTTGCAGGCCGCGAAAGACGCCTATGCAAAGACCGACGCGACCAAAGAGGAAATCGATGGGGCAAGGATGGAACTGCTTGACGCGATGGATAGACTCCGCCTGCGCGCCGACAAGACGAACTTGAACGAATGGATTGAAGAACTCAAGAAGCTCGACCTTTCGCGCTATACAGAAGAAAGCGGAGCGGTTTTGTTGGATGCTCTTGCCAGAGCGGAGGCCTTGGCAGCCCAAGACTTGGGCACGGAGAGCAACGCCCTGATTGCCCAGGCAATTGCCGAATTGCAGCAAGCCCGTGAAAATCTGGTTTTGAAAACCGAAGGCGGGCAGACGGGCGATGCCTCCGGCGGGGCGCAAAACGGTGCCAATCAACCCAATTCCAACGCAGGCGCCGTTACTACGGGCGATACCAGCAATGTAACGCTCTACATTATCCTCGGTGCAGTTGCTTTGATTTTGATTGTGATCGGAGTGATTGTGATCCGCAAGCGCAACCAATCCGGTGAGTAAAACCAATCATGTTGAGGCCGTCCGGCAAAACCGGGCGGCCTTTTTTCGTACCTTACCTAAGCAATACAGTGCCCGAAAGTATAAATTTTAATCATTTTGTTTTCCTATTTGCTAGCAACTCCGACGCAAAAAAGGTATCCTAAATACAAAAGATGATTTCTTTACAAACCTCTTGCCTTATGGTATGATAAACCGTAAGGTATCGGGCGTTGTCTGCCCGGTATCCGGAGGTTATGTAAACATGCATGGTTGCCCGTATTCTATACGGGCATGAAAAGGGAATACGGTGAAAATCCGTAACAGCCCCCGCTACTGTAAGAAGGACGAACGTTTTCATGAAAAGCTTTTCGCCGGACGGTAAAAGCTTTGGCCACTGGGAAACTGGGAAGGCCGGAAAGCAAGTAGGTAGACTTCAAGTCAGGAGACCTGCCATGGATGAAATGCAGTGGTTTCGGAGGGAAATCGACGCCGTGAACGGGTGAGGTAGCGTCATGCCGTCAGGGGGCCGGTTTTTCCGGTCCCTTTTTTGTTCTGAAATCACGGAAATGAATCGGAGGGATTTGAAAGTGAAACAGACAACAAGAAAAAAATGGGCCGCCCTGCTGTGCGCCGCGGTACTTGCGATTACATCCATTGTGAGCGCGGCGGCGCAAAGCGGCGACGTGCGCAGCGACTGGCCGCAGCTCCGCGGCCCGGCCCAGTCCGCCGGTGTGACCGACGCCAAGACGCCCACCACGAAAGAGGGCACCATGGAGCTTTGGGCCGCCCGCTTGGGCAGCGGTTGGGGCGCGACGCCCGGCACGCCCATCATTGTAGGCGATTTTCTCTATACGTTTGGAAACGGCAAGCTCAACCGCCTTTCCACCGAAACCGGCGAGATCCTGAAAGCGGTGGACTGCCCCGGCCAGAAGGGGTTTTTCTCCTATATCACCTATGGGGACGGAAAGCTGTTTGTCCCCTGCACATTAAACGGCCGGGTCGTGGTGATCGCGTATGACGAAGAGACCATGGAGCAGGTTTGGGTGTCGGACAACATCGGCAAGGAGGAAGACAGCCTCCAACCGCTGAGCTCGGTTGTGTATCATGACGGCTATATTTATATGGGCGTTTCCAACGGCAGTGCCGACAAGGGGCTCTTTGTCGCGATGACGACAGAGGATGAAGAACCGGCGGATTCCTCGGAAATCAAAGAATTTGCCTGGACGTATGTGCCGGAAACAGGGAATCAAGGTTATTACTGGGCCAACGGCGCGATTGTAGGGGATGCGATTGTTTTTGGCGGCGAGAGCGGTGAACTGACCCTGCATAGCCTGACGGACGGTACGGTGTACGACACCATTACGGTAGATGGGGCGATCCGTTCCACCGTCCACTACGACGTTGAAAGCGGCCGCGTGTTTGTGACCACCAAGTCGGGCTATATCCATTCGGTAAAGGTCAACGCCAACCACACCTTTGACAAGGGCTCCCTGATTTCCAAGTTTATCAGCGGGGACATCACGTCGAGCCCCGTCGTATACAACGGCCGTCTGTATTTGGGCGGCGGCGGGATATCTTCCGCAGCGGCGTTTTCCGTATTGGATGCGGATACCCTGGAGGTGATTTATAAAATTGACGAGATACAGTCGCAGTCTTCCCCAATTATTACCACCGCCTACGCGACGGAAGAGAACGATCATCAGGTTTATATTTACATGGTAAAATACAACGGCTATGCAAACGGAGGCTATGAAGAGGATTCCAGCTGCGTGTACGCCATCAAAGACTGCCAGGGTCAGACCGAACCTTCTTATGAGATCATTGCCGTTCCGAGCGTGTTACAATACTGCACGCAGAGCGTGGCGGTAGGCGAAGACGGCACGCTCTATTATTACAACGACAGCGGCAACCTGTTTGCGTTCGGCCATAAGAACCCCGCTGATGGAATCTATACGGCGCAGGACGTGATCAACGCCATTAACCGTCTGCCCGCTGTGGACGAAGTGACTGCCCTCAACCGGTACCAGGCAGAGCAGGTGCGCGCACGCTACGAAAGCCTTCCGGCTTCCGAGCAGCAAAAAGTGAGCAACTTGGACGTGCTGGAGCAGGTGGAAAGCATGCTGGAGGAATCCGAGCAGGTGGTAAAGCTGATTGAAAGCATTGCGGCCATCGATCCGGAGCAAGTAACGCTGGAGGACGGCGACAATCTAAACCGGCTGAATGCCATTTACCTTTCCCTTTCCGAACTAGCAAGAGCGCAGGTAACCAATTATGATGTGTTAAAGCAGGCCATCGACCGTCTTGCACAGCTGCAGGAAGAGGAATTGGTAGCCCAGCTCCAAGGGCGGATCGATTCGGTGAAGGCGGTGGAAGACCTTGTGCTGGATGATTCCAACGCAGTAGAGTCGGTGTATCGCTTCTATATGGATCAGAGCGACGCGGTCAAAGCGCAGGTGGATGCGGCCCGTCTCATGGAAGCACGCGAGTATCTGGCGGAATTGAAGAAGACCATCGACGCGATCAGCGACGATATTTGGAATAAGCTCGACCCCATGAACATTACCCTTGCGGACAAAGCGACGGTAGAAGACTTGATGGCGCGCTATAACGCCCTGAAGCCCGAAGACCGGAAGTATGTGAAATATTATGAAGACGTTTTGGACGCGCAGAAGAAGATTGCGGAGCTCGAAGGCGCTCAGCAGGGCGAGACGCAAAGCGGAGGATCTTCCGTTGTGGAAAACGGTACATCCAGCGGCGGCCAGGCCGGGAACGTGGCGACCGGCGACAGCTTTACGCCGATTTACTTTTTGGTGCTGGCGTTGGCAGGCGGCGCGCTAGCCGTATTGAAGCTGGCGCGTAAGGAACGAAATTAAAAACCAGATAGGCTTTTTGCCCTATCGTCAATACAGAGGGGCGGTTCTGGCATGCGGTAAACCGGTGCCGGGCTGCCCTTTGGCTTAGATGGAAAGCAAGAATAGGAGGAAAAAAGGTGAAACGAAGAACGGCGGCGCTTTTGCTGTGCATAGGATTTCTTGTTTCGGTGTTGGCCGGATGTAAAATCGAATTTCCAGAAGATGTGGTGGAAAGCGGTTTGACTGTCCCGGTTGTGTCTTCTTCCGTGGAGGGGATCGATCCCGACGACCTTTTGCCTCCGGTTTCCTCGCAGGAGGAGGCATCACAGGCCGGGCAGGAGGTTTCCTCATTGCCCGCTTCAGAAGGGGCCGGGCAGTCGGCGGCCGGAGGAGGCAGCGCTGCGGTTTCCCAGGCTCCGGCATCTTCCGCCCAGCCGAAGGATGCCTACCAGACCGATCCGGTGCCCGCCGATAAGCCGAAGCCGGTGGAGCCGCAGGATACAGAGGCAAACGAACAGAAAAAGCTGACCTGCACCATCTCCATCCGATGTGATTCGATTTTGGATAATATACAGGACCTCACACCTGGAAAGGAAGGGTTGGTGCCCGCCGACGGGGTGATTCTATCCGCGCTGACGGTAGAATTTTCAGAAGGGGAGTCGGTCTTCGACGTTCTTTTGCGGGAGACCAAACGCCGGCGCATCCATATGGAGTTCGTCGATACGCCGATCTACAACAGCGCCTATATTGAAGGGATCAACAATCTGTACGAAAAAGATTGCGGCAGTGAAAGCGGCTGGATGTACAAGGTAAACGGCTGGTTCCCGAATTACGGTTGCAGCCGCTATCAATTAAAGGATGGGGACGTGGTGGAATGGGTGTACACCTGCGACCTTGGCCGAGATGTAGGCAATGAATGGAGCGGGGACTGGCAGAAATGAGAGATGCGTTTTCGCGCTGCCATCCGGTGGTGAATTTCACCTATTTCACGGCGGTGCTGCTGTTTTCGATGTTTTTTATGCACCCGGTTTTCCTGGGAATTTCCCTTGCCGCTTCCATGGTGTATGCCATCTGGCTCAACGGCGGGCGGGCGATACGGTTCCAATTCCTTTATATGCTTCCCATGCTGTTGCTCGTGGCGCTGATCAACCCTGCTTTTAACCATGAGGGGATGACCATCCTGGTGTATGTGAACGACAACCCCATCACGCTGGAATCCATTGTGTACGGCGTTGCCTCTGCGGTCATGTTCGTTTCGGTGGTCATCTGGTTTTCTTGTTACAATGCGGTAATGACCTCGGATAAATTTATTTATCTGTTCGGCCGGGTGATCCCTGCGCTTTCCCTGATTCTGTCCATGGTGCTGCGCTTCGTCCCCAAGTTCAAGGCCCAGGCCCGTGTGATCTCCAATGCGCAGAAATGCATAGGGCGCGATGTATCCAACGGCAATTTGTGGACAAGAGCGCGCAATGGGGTAAAGATCCTCTCCATTTTGGTAACTTGGGCGCTGGAAAACGCCATTGAGACGGCGGATTCCATGCGTTCCCGGGGTTATGGGCTTAAGGGGAGGACGAGCTTTTCCCATTACCGGTTTGGGCAAAGGGACAAGCTGTTGCTGACAACGCTTGGGCTTTTGATCTTTTGCGTGCTGGCAGGGGCCCTTTTGCAGGAGAATAGCATTCAGTATTTTCCTTATATTAAAATAAACGCGGCGACGGCCCGCAGTGTGTTGGTATATACGGCCTACTTTTTGCTGTGCATGCTGCCTGTGGGATTGAATATCTGGGAGGAATGGACATGGCGTCGCTTATATTCGAAGCTTTGAGTTTCGCGTACCCGCAGGCGCAGCGGCGCGCACTAAACGAGGTTTCCCTTACCATTGGGAACGGGGAGTTTGCGGTGCTGTGCGGGCGTTCCGGCTGCGGTAAAAGCACCCTTCTGCGCCACTGCAAAACCGTGCTTACCCCGCACGGGCGGCGCAAAGGCCGGGTGCTGTTCGGCGGGGTTCCGCTTGATAAGGTAAGTTTTCGCGACCAGTCTGAAAAGATCGGATTTGTGCTGCAAAATCCCGACAACCAGATTGTGACGGACAAGGTTTGGCATGAACTGGCCTTTGGTCTGGAAAGCTTGGGGATGGATCAGAAGACGATCCGGTTACGGGTAGCCGAAATGGCGAGCTTTTTCGGTATTCAGAAATGGTTTATGAAAAATGTGTCGGAGCTTTCGGGCGGGCAAAAGCAGCTTTTGAATCTGGCTTCCATCATGGCGATGCAGCCGGAGCTTTTGATTTTGGACGAGCCTACCTCACAGCTTGACCCAATTGCCGCCTCTGAGTTTTTGGAGACGGTGAAAAAAATCAACCGTGAGCTTGGGACCACGGTGCTCCTGACGGAGCACCGGCTGGAGGAGGCTTTCCCGATGGCCGACCGGGTAATCGTGATGGAAGAAGGGGCGGTCATCGCGGATGGGGAGCCGAGTACAGTGGGGGATATGCTCAAGGAAGCTTCCCACGATTTATTTTGCGCCATGCCGGCAGCCATGCAGATCTATGCCCAGGTGGACGGACCGGCCCCGTGCCCGCTTACGGTGCGGGACGGCCGGCGTTTCCTGTCTTCCCTTTGGCCGGAGAATCCTCCCGCTTTCCGCCGAATTGCAGTTCCGGAGGCGGAAGGAAATGGGAGCGCGGCGGTAGAGATCAAAGAAGCCTGGTTTCGCTATGAAAAAGATGGAGCCGACGTGGTGAAAGGGCTGAACCTGGCTATTCCGGAAGGCTGCTTTTACGCCATTGTGGGGGGCAACGGTACCGGAAAAACGACTACCATTCATCTGATGAGCGGTATTCTGCGGCCGTATCGCGGAAAAATACGGCTATTTGGCAAGGAAATTCAAAAGTATAGAGATAACGAATTGTTTACCAATCTACTGGGCGTACTCCCACAGAACCCGCAGGCGCTCTTTGTTAAGAAAACGGTGCGGCTTGACCTTCTGGAAATGCTCAGCCGGGAAAAAGGCTCCAAGGAAGAAAAAGAAAAGCGGATCCTGGAAGCCGCACGGCAGGTTGACATGGAAGGGCTGTTGGAGCGGCACCCCTATGATTTGAGCGGAGGGGAGCAGCAGCGAGCTGCTTTGGCCAAAGTGCTGCTGCTAAAACCGCGTATATTGTTGATGGACGAGCCCACCAAGGGGCTGGACAATGCCTTTAAGGATAAGCTGGCCGGCATTCTGAACCGGTTGAAAGCCGGGGGCACGACCATTGTGATGGTGTCCCACGATATTGAATTCTGTGCCCGTTATGCCGGTCGCTGCGCTATGTTTTTTGACGGCAGTGTGGTGACGGAGGATACTCCAAACCGCTTCTTTTCGGGCAACAGCTTTTATACGACTTCGGCCAATCGGATGTCCCGCCATCTGTTTGAAAATGCAGTGACCGTAGAGGATGTGATTACCTTATGCAGGCAAAATCAAAATCAGGCGGCAAACGCTTAAATAAACGCACCCTGGTGGCTTCGGCCCTTATCTTGCTGGTCATTCCCGCTACCATCGTGTTCGGCATCTTTGTGCTCAACGACCGAAAATATTACCTGATCAGCCTTCTGATTATCGTTTACACCATGCTGCCCTTTTTTATGGTGTTTGAAAAGCGTAAGCCGCAGGCGAGGGAAATTGTGGTGATCTCGGTGCTTGCTGCGCTGGCGGTGGCGGGCCGGGTTGCGTTTTTCATGCTGCCTCAGTTTAAGCCCGTGGTGGCGCTCGTGATCATCGCGGGGGTATGCTTTGGCGGGGAAGCCGGTTTCCTGGTGGGGGCGGTCTCCGGGTTTGTTTCCAACTTTTTCTTTGGGCAGGGGCCCTGGACGCCCTGGCAGATGTTCTGCTTTGGGATCATCGGTTTTTTGGCCGGGGTGCTGGTGCAAAAAGGCTGGCTGAGCCGGAACCGGGTGCCGCTGAGCATCTTCGGGGCGCTGGCTACGCTCTTGATTTACGGCGGCATCATCAACCTGGGGTCTTTGTTTATGACGACGCCGCACTTTACCTGGCAGGGGCTGCTGGCTTTTTATGTTTCCGCCTTCCCGATGGATCTGGTGCATGTGGCGTCTACCTTTGCGGTGTTACTGCTGCTCTCCAAACCCATGATGGAAAAGCTGGAGCGCATTAAAATAAAATATGGATTGATTGAGCCGGAACCAGAACAGGCGCTTTAAGAGGGTATCTAACAGTTGAATAGGAATCATTACAGGGCTTACCAGCTGCGTATTGCAATTGGGGAAGCCCTGTGCTTTTATAAGCTGTTTGAATTCCCTTTGTTTTGGAGCAAGCGCAACTAGGTAAACTTATTCCCGGGTTGCTTAAGAAGCGCTAGGTGGCGGCCGCGGTATATTTTGTTCCCTTTTGAAAGATATGGACGAAATTTGTGGATATTGTTGTTTTGCACAGCTGGCTTTTCGAATAATAAAAGCAGAATAATATAAATTGACCACTCTTTAGTTCCGATTTGGAATAGCCAAAAGCGAAAGAATGTAGTATTCTGATAAAAATAAGGGAGCAGATAGCAATTTTTCATATGCAATACCGCAATAAATTGTATTGCCCGCCGAATGACAGAGGTGTTATAATTTATATAAATTAACATATAGACAAGATAATATCTATATATTTTGTGTTTAAACCGCTATTTGAATAAAGAAGAAGACGTACTATTGCCAAATATAAGCCAAGGGGGTGATGTGCAACACACTTTTTGTAAGATATCCAACATCAGAAAACGAGGTGCACAAATGTTGAAAGGAAAAATCAAAAAACTGGAAGCGATCGTCCTTGCCGTGGCTCTGCTCTTCAGCATGACGGCGGGCAGCCTGACCGTGCAGGCAGCAGAGGACGGCGAAACCGTCGGTACGTCCTATTATCTGGATTCTGAAGACGGCGACGATAATGCCAAAGGGACCAGCCCATCCACGGCGTGGAAATCTCTTAATAAACTGGAAGGGATTACGTTCCAGCCGGGCGATAAAATTTTGTTGAAAGCCGGCTCACAGTTTACCGGCGGATTGCAGCCGCAGGGTTCCGGTACCGCCGAGAATCCGATCACGGTAGACATCTACAACGGCGATGCCATTGGGAAGGACGCCGGAGAACGCGCCGTAATCAACGGCCAAGGCCAGGTAAGAAATACCATATTCCTGGAAAACCTGGAATATTGGAACATCAGCAACCTGGAAATCACCAATACAGGCGCGGCCAGGGAAGCCCGCGCGGGCGTTATGGTGGAAATCAATGAGGAAGGCGTGTACGACGGGATTCATTTAAATAACCTGTTTGTCCATGACGTAAACGGTGATATCGTCAATAAGAGCGACAACGGCGGTATCTACTATATCAACCGTTTTCCCGGAACGCTGGAAGGCACTGAAATTTGCCGGTACAATGACATCTCGGTGCAGAACTGCTATGTAAAAGACGTCAGCCGGACCGGTATTTCCATCGGCTGGTTCCTCAACAGCCAGTTTATCGAGGACGAGTACAGCAAAAACGGCGGCCGTGTGGAAGGAAAAATTCCTGATTTGATCGACCGCTTTTATAACACGAACGTGGTGATCCGCAACAACTATGTGGAGAACGCAGGCGGCGACGCGATTGTACCCATGTATTCCAGCAGCCCGTTGATTGAATACAACATTTCCAACCGGGCCTGCAAGGATATGCCTGAGGCGGGCAACCAGTACAGCGCGGCTATCTGGCCATGGAGATGCATTGACTCTGTGTTCCAGTTCAACGAGGCTTATGATTCTGTAATCAACGGCGACGGCCAGGCCTATGACTGCGACTGGAGCGTAGGCACTACCTACCAGTATAACTACAGCCACGACAACGAAGGCGGATTTATGCTGGTGTGCCAGGCGCAGGTGCTGGACAGCGTGATCCGTTACAATGTGAGCCAGAACGACCTGAGAAGCATCTTTATGCTCTCAAACACCAATATGGCGGAGGCCTACAACAATACGATCTATGTCAAAGAAGGCACCGACATTTACGCGAATTACAGCGGCAAGCTCAACCTGCAGAACAACATCTTCTATTATGCGGGCGAAACTCCGGCCAATGCCAACTGGAGCCGCAACGGCACGTACGACAACAACCTGTATTACGGGTTTGCCAACGTACCGGAAAACGACGCGAACGCGATTGTAGCCGACCCGATGCTGGTAGACCCCGGTAAGGGCGGCGACG
>CAMMKL010000005.1 GCA_946497265.1 uncultured Clostridia bacterium
CTGGAACCGCGCTTACAGAACGAAAAAACGGGTATGTTAAAAATGTTTTTATGAGAACTCAAAAGAGGAATTATTATATATCAAAATATATAGCGACGTTTTTAAGCGGGGGTTCTGTTGCGGTTATTCCGATTTTATGTAGTTTATGGCTCTCTGCTTTGTGTTTGCCGGCTATACCTCCTGAACCCACAAGTAATTTAACGGCAATCGGTACTAATAGTATGTGGGGGGAATTATTTTATAAAAACCCTTTAGCTTACATTTTTGCTTATTTGACAATCCAATTTGTGTTTTATGGATTAATAGCAACCGTTGCTTTGGCTATATCTTTTTTAACAGATACAAAGTTTGTGGTATTATTGACCCCCTTTTTGCTCTATTTATCAAGCTCTTTTCTTTGCGGATGGTTAGGTGAGTTACGTTATGTCCCAGCTTTATTTTTAGATATGATGCAGGTGCTACCCAATATCCAATTTTCTATTATTGCTATAGAAGCCGTCATTCTTTTTATACTGACTTCGGTAGGGTTTATTTGGACAGGATGGCGTAAAGAAGTTTATTAAATAAATTAATAGGATAGAATAGGAGAACCCCATGCGTATAATACGTGAATTTTTTCAAATCATTGCAGGTAACCGCAATATTTCTATACTATATTTTTTGCTGTTGCCTGTCTTTTGGATTGGTAGTATGAGCTTGGTTTTAAGAGAAACCCAGCAACTTTATTTGGAGTATAGCCGGAGTGATTTATTACTACTCTCTTTCAACGAGGGAGGTTTCAGTGGAATTGTATTTGTTTTTTTAATATTGTGCTTTATTATGTATTTGTTTCGTTTTGACTTTTTGCCAGTTGTCTTGATAAGACAGAAAAGTAAGCGATCGATTTGGATTTCCCAAATAGGAAAGGCTACGTTGTCTTCGTTTAGTATTTCGATTTACTCTACTGGTGTTCTATGGTTGTATGCTATTCTATTTTCATCAATAGATAACAATTGGAATTCTTATAATAGTATTTTTACTGACGAGTTAAAGTTTTCTTTAGAAGTACCAATGTCTATATGGAAAGTTGTTTTAGCATTTTTTGTATCGATGTTTTTTTATGTACTGTCAATGAGCATTTTCTATTTATTGATTCGATGGTTATTTCATAAAGAAATAATAGGATGTATTGCTGTCCTGGTTTACATTTTATATTGTTCGTATGGAAGTCATTTTCTCAATTACATAAATAATTGTACTGTAACTTATGAAAGTTTCGTTGAGCCAACCCGTCTCCTCTGGCCTTTGCTGGCGCCGCTTTTGTGGATCGGCGTGTTGCTGGGGGCGGGGGCGCTGCTTGCAAACCGTGCGGAGTTTTACTCCGCGGGCAAAAAATAACGGAGGATACAGACAATGTATATTGAATTAAAAGACGTAGAGAAAACCATCCGCGGCGTTACGGTGCTGCAGGGAATCAACGTGCGCTTTGAAGCCGGGCGGGTATATGGGTTAAAAGGTAAGAACGGCTGCGGCAAGACCATGCTGATGCGCCTGATTTGCGGGCTGATTCGCCCTACGCACGGCACGGTGGATATCAACGGTGAAATATTGGGTAAAGAGATTTCCTTTCCCCGCAGCATCGGCGCGCTCATCGAGAACCCGGCCTTTATCGACGGCTATACCGGTTTCAAAAACCTGCAGATCCTGGCTTCTATCCAGGGGAAAATCGGCGATGAAGAAATCCGGGACGCCCTGCGCAAGGTGGGGCTGGACCCGGACGACAAACGCAAGTACCGCAAGTATTCCCTGGGAATGAAGCAGCGTTTGGGGATTGCCTGCGCCTTTATGGAGCACCCGGAAATCGTTGTGCTGGATGAGCCGATCAACGCCTTAGACGACAAAGGCGTGGAACTGGTGCACGATATCCTGCATGACCTGAAGGAAAAGGGTACGCTGGTGATCATCGCCTGCCACGACCAGGAGGAGATGGAGCAGCTTGCCGACGAAATCTATTTGATGGGGGAAGGAAAGATCACGGGGCACGAGCTGGTAGAAGGCAAAGGCCGTAGCGTATCATCCGAAGAAGGAGCTTAAGGGGGATTTTCTGTGAAAAGAACGCGTACGGGCAATTACGGGAAGCTCATCAAGCACGATTTGTATATCGGCCTGCTTTGCGGATGGCGCAGATACTTGCCGGTATTTTTTCTTGCCGCGATCCTGTTTTCCATGCCCTACATGGGATACCGGTCTTTATTACAGGAAGGCGGCATACAGCCCGGCCCCATTACCTTGGGGAATTACCTATTGTCAGCCTTTTCCGGTATGCTGCCCTATGACCCGGCGTCCGGCGCCCCGTTTCAAATCCCGATTTATTGGTTTGCGCTCCAGCTTTATCTGGCGTTTGTGGTTGGTGGGTACGCAAACCGGGACTTAGCCGGGTATGGAAAAAATATTTTAATCCGGGCGCGCACACGTACCGGATGGTGGCTCTCGAAATGCTTGTGGAACGTTGCCGGCGTTTTGGTGTATTATGCTATTTTATTTTTATGCGCCGTTCTTTTTGCAGCAGCGACCGGGTCGGTTTCCCTGCTGCCCAATTTACAGATCGCAGGGGAATGGCTGAATATGGATTGCTCGGCGGCGTCTGCGCAGCAAGTGGCGCTTGTCGCTGCACTTGCCCCGTTGCTCACGTCTTTGGCGGTCTGCCTGCTTCAAATGTTCCTTAGCTTTCTCCTGCGCCCTATATACGGCTATGTGGCCGTTGCGGTGCTGATGATTGCCTCGGCATATTGCTTTACCGCAGTATTGCCGGGCAATTGGTCGATGCTTCTGCGCAGCGAAGCCCTTCTGCCGGGCGGGATCCCGTTTGAGGTAGCGCTTTTGCTTTCGCTGCTTCTTATGGCCGTCAGCGTGTTGGCGGGGCTGATTTATTTTAAACGATGTGATATACTCGAAACAAATTCATGATTCCGTGCGTTTTGACGGTTTCAGTTCAAAGGGATGCCCTGTGTAGTGCTGCGGGGCATCCTTTGTTCTGTATACCTCCGTAAACGTGGGGATTTCTCCCGCCAGGAATGCATTTGCAGGGTTTCGGCCGTCCGAATGGACAATATTGCCATGTTGTCTCCTAAATGCCGCGCCCTTTCCTGCAAAAACGGATTGATTTTATAATGCTGTGGTAGTATGATGGAGTGGAAACGGCAATTTATAATCAATAGAAGCTCTTTCGATTACAATACCGGGAACGGTTTCTATGAAGGGAAATGTAACTGGGACAGGCCGGTTAAAAAATAGAATGGGAAAAGGATATGCATATGAAAACGGAAGCGCTGAAGATCAAAGGGGTGCCCGCCTTGGTTTGGGGAGAACCGGCTGACAGGCTCTATCTCTACATTCATGGCAAGTTAGGTTGTAAAGAAGAAGCAGAGGCCTTTGCCCGTATCGCCTGCCTCAAAGGCTGGCAGGTGATGAGCTTTGACCTGCCGGGGCACGGCGAACGGCAAGGGGAAGCGGGCCGCTTCTTTCCCTGGGATATCACACCGGAGCTGGAAGCCGTTTGGGAATACGCTGTAAATATTTGGGGCGGCATAGCACTGCGGGCAAACAGTATCGGAGCATGGTTTGCAATGCAGGCATATCCCGATAAGCCGCTTGAACAGGCGCTTTTTGTCTCTCCGGTTCTGGATATGAATAAACTGATCGAAAATATGATGTTATGGGCTTTCGTTACCCCAAAACAGTTGGAACGGGAGAAAGAGATCCCTACGGATTTTGGGGAAACCTTGTCTTGGAAATATTACGCTTATGCAAGGGAACATCCCGTCTCTAGGTGGGCGTGCCCTACTAAAATTCTGTATGCAGGCCGGGATAACCTGACGGAGCGGGATGTAGTGGACGCCTTTTGTCGCAGGTTTTCCTGCCGTCTTACCGTTATGGAGGATGGGGAACACTGGTTCCATACGGAAGAACAGTTGGCTTTTTTAGAAGGATGGGAATACAAAAATATCTAAGTAAGCCTTAGTGATGCCATTCCGAAAAGAATGTCCAAGGCTTTCGGGAATATCGGAATGCAAATTGGCCGCGGGGCGGCATTTATAGAAGGCTACTGGATGAAACGAATCAAAACGGAGGTGCAATATGGTTTTTTCCATTGATTCCTGGATAAAGGACTATCAAAAAGCAGTTGAAAGCCGGTTTGCCGGCCGTGTCTGGTTTATCGGGCTGCAAGGCAGCTATGGCCGGGGGGAAGCAACCGAGCTAAGCGACATAGATACGGTCCTAATTTTGGATCATGTATCAGCAAACGATCTTCAGATATATAGCAGCCTCCTGGATACCCTACCAAACCGGGAAAAAACCTGTGGATTTGTTTCCGGAAAGGAGGAACTGTTGGCCTGGGAACCTTCCGACCTATTTCAGTTTTATTATGACACCATACCGATTGCCGGAACCCTCGATCTGCTGTTAGAACGCATCCGGTTGGAGGATATCCGCAGGGCAATCCGGATTGGGGCTTGCAACGTGTATCATATGTGCGCCCATAACCTGGTGCATGAAAAAAGCCTCGACATATTAAAGGGGCTATATAAATCAGCTGTTTTTACCCTGCAGGCCATTGTGTTTCTACAGACGGGAAGTTATGAAAAACAGAAAGACCGCCTGGGCAGTAGGCTGACGTCGGCTGATAGAACGATATTGGAAACGAGTATAGGGCTAACTAAGCGGGATAATACGTCATATCAGGAGCTGGTCGAATACTCTTCGCTTTTGTTGACATGGGCATCCGGATGGATCCAGCAGTGCAGGGAGGAATCATAACGCTACAATGAGTGGAATTTTGTTGCTTCTTCCGTTTTTACTGATCCGGTTCGGTTTATTGGCAGTTGTAAACATCGGGGCGGTAAAACGCGCGGCATATTTTGCGCCTATGCGCAAAAATGAGAGCTGGATCTATTGGATTTATCAGATTTCCAATATTGCAATCTTTGTGTCCCTATGCTTTCTAAAAATCAAGGCTGATGATTTATGGTGGTTTTATGCCGGTACAGCTTTCTATGTGTTGGGGCTGGTATTCTGCGCAGCGTCTATTGTGAGTTTTGCCATTCCTTCGAAAGAAGGACTCAACACCAACGGGATTTACCGATTTTCCCGCAACCCTATGTATCTGTCGTATTTCATGATTTTTTTAGGCTTTGCATGTATGACGGCCTCCTTGATACTGGGAGGCATTGTGATGGTGTTTATTGTGGCATCGCACTGGATCATCTTGGCTGAGGAACGATGGTGTATCGCAAAATTTGGGGGAGCATATAGGCAATATATGCAGAGGGTAAGGCGTTATCTTTGAACCTGGCAGGAATAGGATACGTCTTTTGGCCTTAAAGAAGGATAACGGATCTTTTGTAGCCGGCATGAAATCTGATGCAGGGAAATAGGAATGAAAAAGGGGAAGCTTTACATGGCAATGTCAAATATAAAAGCAGTATTTCAAAGCGATATTCAAAAGCTATGGGAAAAGGTTACCTTTGTTTTAGACTACCCTTCATGGCGAAGCGACCTGAGCAGAATAGAGATCTTGAATGAAAAGCAATTTATGGAATACAACAAAAAAGGCTATGCGACTATTTTTACGGTTACCGTTACCAAGCCGTGCCGGCAGTGGGAATTTGATATGGAAAACGGCAATATAATTGGGCATTGGAAAGGTGTGTTTACCCAAAAGGGCCGGTATACGGAGATTGACTTTACCGAGGATGTGACTGCAAAAAGATTTTTTATAAAACCATTTTTAAAAGCCTATTTAAAGAAGCAACAAGCCCAATTCGTCTTAGATTTAAAAAATGCTTTATTATAAAATCCAAATGTAGAAGATGAGAATTTATTTGTTGAAGATTGCCTTGGCCAATGGGTGGTGGCGAAGGATACAAATTTGATATAGAAGGATTGGACTTTTTCGCGATGAATTATTTGTAATTCCCCAATAATAGTATCAAAATTAAGAAAGAACGGATAGTAGATTTGGGTTGCTTTGTAACCAGTGTGTTAGGAAGGGGAAGAAAGGTTAGTGCTTATTTATGTTGGATAGAGAGGACATCAACTTTAGGCCTGATTTAAAAGGAATCAGCGCTTATATTCAAAACCCATTGTTTGACCAGCTTTGCCGATATATGGACGAAGAATACAAAGCGCTTTGCAGAATTGATTATAGCAAAGATGTTTGGGCAAAAGGCTGGAATGTAAAGTTCCGGAAGTCCGGAAAAGCCTTATGCGTGATATATCCAAAAAAATCTTATTTTACTGTGCTGGTGGTTGTTGGTAAAAAAGAAAAAGAACGGGTACAATGCCTGTTGCCCTATCTTCCACAGCAATTGCAGGATATTTATCATCAGACTAGGGAAGGAAATGGGCAAAGGTGGCTGATGATCGATTTAAGTGAGGACGACGCCCGATATCGCGCTGTATTGGAACTGATTCGTATTCGCAGAGAATGCCGATGATCCGTATGTATTACATTACGAAATGCAGAATATGAACGGCTAGGGCCTAGCCTGTCTGTGGATATGCTGCTGCCCGTAATAGAAGAGAATGGAAAACCGAGATTCCGTTATCTACCCCCATAGCTGCTATAAAGGATTGGGTGGGGCGGATTTAAGCACACGGATCTCTCTTATCCGTGCGAAAATGGTAATCCGGAACCAATTGTTGAAAATTACAACAGCAGTGCGGCCTAGCGGCAAATCGCCCTTGACTGTACGGCATCCCTATAGCCCTATTCTCATTATCGTTTGCCAACTGGTTGACAAGTTCCCCAAAAAACTGGTAAAATAATACGAACTGGCAAATGTGGGCTTCCATGCGGGCCGCGCGCCGTTCTAGGCGATGTATGAAAAATCGTGTGGAGAAATGGCGGTTACAACTATGATTAGAAGCATGACCGGCTACGGCAGGGCGGAGGCGACCGTTGACGGCCGAGGGATAACGGTTGAAATAAAATCGGTAAATCACCGGTATTTTGAATTTACCTCCCGTACTTCACGAGGGTATAGCTTTTTGGATGAAAAATTGAAAGCCTATGTGCAAAGCCGTGTCTTCCGTGGAAAAGTGGATGTGTTTGTTTCCGTCGAGACATTGGAAGACGTTGCGGCGGAGGTGCATGTCAACCATTCTTTGGCGGCCGGCTATGTGAATGCTTTGCGAGAACTTCAGGAGCGTTATGCCTTGCGGGATGATATTACCGTTTGCTCGGTAGCGCGCTACGGCGATATTTTCAGCGTTCACAAAACAAGCGAAGATGAAGACGCTGTATGGCAGGCGGTCCAAACGGTGGTGCAGGCGGCGTTGGAACGGTTTATTGCCATGCGTGAAACGGAAGGCGCACGGTTAAAAGAGGATGTGGAGCTTAGGGCGCAGAGGATCCTATCCATTGTTTCTAAGATTGAGGAACGATCCCCGCAGACGGTGGCGGAATATCAGGAAAAACTTCAGGCAAAGCTAAACGAAATGTTGGTGGACGCAAAAATTGACGAGCAAAGGCTTTTGACCGAGGCGGCAATATTTGCCGATAAGGTAGCGGTCGCGGAGGAAACGGTCCGCCTGCGCAGCCATTTTCAGCAAATGCAGGAAATGCTTGATTCTGGAGAGCCGATTGGCCGCAAGCTGGATTTTATTGTACAGGAAATGAATCGGGAGGCCAACACCATTGGTTCCAAGGCGCTGGATGCAGACATTGCCCACATGGTGGTGGATATCAAGGCTGAGATTGAAAAGATTCGGGAACAGATTCAAAATATTGAATAAGGGTTCCGTCGGTTTGGCAATGATGTAATATGCGCGTCGGCACAGGAGGATATTTATGAAGTTAATTAACATTGGTTTTGGAAATATGGTTTCTGCAAACCGTCTGGTAGCGATTGTCAGCCCAGAATCCGCGCCGATCAAACGGATCATGCAGGATGCCAAAGAGCGCGGCACCCTGATTGATGCTACCTACGGCCGGCGTACCAGGGCTGTTATTGTGATGGACAGCGACCATGTCATCCTTTCGGCTGTTCAGCCGGAAACGGTGGCCAATCGGCTGAACGATCGCGACGAAGAAATATCCGAGGAGGAGCTGGAGGATGAATAACCATTTGGGCTTGCTGCTGGTGCTTTCCGGGCCTTCGGGAGCCGGGAAGGATACCGTTCTGCATCGCCTTTTGGAAGTGGACGACAATTTAAAGCTTTCCATTTCGGCAACCACCCGCACCCCGCGCGAAGGGGAAGTGGATAAAAAAGATTATTTCTTTATTTCAAAATCAGAATTTATACAAATGATTTCAAAGGATGAAATGCTGGAACACGCTCAGTATTGTGAAAACTATTACGGTACGCCCCGCGGCCCGGTAGATGAGTGGAGGGGAAAGGGCAAGGACGTTATCCTGGAAATAGAAGTGCAGGGCGGGGAACAGATCCGCGCCAAATGCCCGGATTCTGTCAGCGTTTTTATTATGCCGCCTTCCCTGAAAATTTTGGGGGACCGGTTGCGAAACCGCGGCACGGAGCCCGAAGAAGTTATATGCAAACGACTGAAGGCTGCCCGGGAAGAGATTTTGCAGGCCGCGCGTTACGATTATATTGTGATTAACGACGACCTGGAGGAATGCGTTCAGGAAATCCGCAAAATCATTGCGGCGGAAAAACACAAAACCGCTCGTATGAGCAATATGATAAAAGGAGTGCTGGAAAATGCATAAGCCCTCAATTGACGATATGCTTAGCGGAAGGCAGAGCCGGTACGCTCTGGTGATTGCGGTGGCAAAGCGCGCGCGTGAAATTGCAAGCCAAGCCGAGACAGATGGGGAAATCCTGCTGGAAAAGCCCGTCAACATGGCTATCAAGGAATTTCAGGCGCATAAGTATGAAATTCTGGAGCCGGACCGCGATGACTAAGTCCGCAGCCCGTAATAAGGAGAGCCTATGGATTCCATCCTGAGTGCAAAAATAGCGGTTGACCATACGGCGTTTCATTTCGACATGGCATACGATTATCTGGTGCCGTCACGGCTTCAGCCGGCAGCGGTGGAGGGATGTCGTGTGCTTGTTCCTTTTGGCGGGGGAAACCAAACGCGGCAAGGCATTATTTTGAAGCTGACGCGCGGGCAAGCCCATCCAAACAGCAAAGAAATCCTTGATGTTCTGGATGAAAAGCCGTTGCTGCTTCCTGAAATGCTCAAGCTGGCTGTCTGGATGAAAGAACGCTGCTTTTGCACGCTGTTCGATGCGATCAAAGCCATGCTTCCGTCCGGGATTCAATACAGGCTTGCGGTTTCCTATTGCTTAAATCCTGACGTCCCTCCACAAACGCTTTCATCCCTTCCGGAAGCGGGGCGGCGCGCCGTGCAGTATTTGGCGAAATGCCAAAGCCCTGTGCGCAGGGAAAAGCTTCTTTCTGTTCTGGGGCTTGAGCCGGCCGACAGCTTACCGGAAGAACTTTTGCGCCGAAACGTCTTGCAAAAAAACGAAGATGCTGTACGCAGGATGGGTGATGCCGCCGTACGCATGCTTCGTCTGACCGGGGAGGCGACGGACGAAAAAAAACTTACTCCCAAACAACGGGAGGTTTTTTTGTTGCTGCAGAGGGAAGGGGAAGTATCGCTAAAGGAAGTCTGCTATTACACCGGAGTCAGCACGGCTGTGATAAACGCCCTTGTCAAAAAGGGAGCGGCCGAATACTTTGAAAGCGAACGCTACCGCGTGCCGCAAGGAGGGACAGCGCCGGTTTCCATAGAAGCAATCCGGTTGACGGAAGAACAGCAAAAGGCTTATGATTCGCTGTACTGCCAATTCCAGCAGGGACGAGGGAGCGTTTCCCTCCTTTATGGCGTCACAGGAAGCGGCAAGACTTCGGTTTTTTTAAAGCTGATCGATCAGGTCAGCAGGCAAGGGAGAGGCGTAATTATGATGGTGCCGGAAATCTCCCTTACTCCACAGATGATCTCCCTCTTTCAGGCGCGATATGGAAAAAAAGTGGCGGTATTTCACAGTGCGCTTTCCCTTGGGGAACGCATGGACGAATGGAAGCGGGTGAAAAATGGCGAGGCTTGTATTGCCATTGGGACACGTTCCGCTGTTTTTGCCCCGTTTCAGGATATCGGCCTCATCATAATGGATGAGGAACAGGAGTACACGTACAAATCGGAATCCAATCCACGCTTCCATGCAAGGGATGTGGCGAAATTCCGATGCCGGTATCACAGCGGGCTTTTGCTTTTGTGCTCCGCCACCCCTTCACTGGAAAGCTATTACGCAGCGCAGCAGGGAAGATACAGCCTGAATACGCTTACCACCCGTTATGGAAATGCCCGGCTTCCCAAGGTTACGGTTGCAGATATGAACGAAGAACTGCTGGAAGGCAACAACAGCTCTTACAGTATGGTTTTACAGGAGCGGCTAAAGGAAAACCTGAGGCTGGGCCGGCAATCTATCCTTTTGCTGAACCGAAGGGGTTATCATACCTTTGTGTCGTGCCGTGCTTGCGGGGAAGTACTCACCTGCCCGCATTGCAGCATTTCTATGACGTATCATTCGGCCAACAACCGCCTGATGTGCCACTATTGCGGCTATTCTTTGGAATTTACCGACGAATGCCCCAGCTGCCATCAGCATCAGGTAAAGTATTCCGGCATGGGAACCCAGCGTGCGGAGGAAGAACTTCGCGATCTCTTGCCCAATGCACGGCTTTTGCGGATGGATGCCGATAGTACCATGTCCCGTTTTGCCCATGAAAAAATGTTTAAGCAATTTGCCGACGGCGAATATGATATTTTGCTGGGCACGCAGATGGTGGCAAAAGGGTTAAATTTTCCCAATGTTACGTTGGTTGGAGTCCTGTCTGCCGACCAAACGCTTTATAGCGACGATTTCCGCAGCTATGAGCGGGCGTTTTCCCTTTTTACCCAGGTGGTAGGCCGTTCGGGGAGAGGGGATCTGGCAGGTCACGCCGTCATCCAGACCTTTACGCCGGAAAACCCCGTGATCCGTATGGCGGCAATGCAGGATTATCAGGCTTTTTATCAATCTGAAATCCCAATGCGCAAGGCAATGCTGTATCCGCCGTTTGTCGAACTTTGTGTGGTGGGGTTTGTAGGACTGAGAGAAGAAAAGACGCGGCAAGCCGCCCAATCCTTTTTTGAACGATTTACCCATCTGGCCAAATCGGAATATAAGCACCTGCCACTGCGTGTTTTGGGGCCGTCCAGCGCGTCGGTTGCCAAGGTAAGCAATAAATACCGATATAAAATGATTATTAAATGCCGTAATGATAAATATTTCCGTCAAATGCTTTCCAGGGTTTTCATCGACTATGGGAAGGATCGGAAATACAACGACGTTACGGCGTATGCCGATATGAACCCCGATATTATTTTATAACAGGAGGCTGTTAACATGGCAATCAGAAATATTATCAAAGAAGGCGACGAAATCCTGGCGAAAAAGTGCCGTCCGGTTGAGAAATTTGATCAAAAGCTTGTGACCTTGCTGGAAGATATGGCGGAAACCATGGCGAGCGCCGGCGGCGTAGGGCTTGCGGCGCCACAGGTGGGGATTCTTCGCCGCGCGGTGGTCATTGATGTGGGGGAAGGCTTAATTGAGCTTGTAAATCCGCGAATTGTTTCTCATGAAGGGGAACAGCAGGAGGTAGAAGGCTGCCTATCCTGCCCCGGGGAATATGGGATTACGACACGCCCCGCAAAAGTGACGGTAGAGGCACAGGACCGTTCCGGCGAAACGATCCAAGTGCAAGGGGAGGGGCTCCTTGCACGCGCCCTTTGCCATGAGTTGGACCACTTAGACGGTGTCCTATTCAAAGATCATGTGGTTCGTATGCTTTCCCCGGAAGAATTGGAAGAGGAATGATCGCCGCGCCAACTGTCCATTCATATAGAAAGTAGGGTCGATATGCGCATTGTATTTATGGGAACCCCTGATTTTGCCGTTCCGTGCCTGAAAAAATTATCGGAAGCCGGGCATGAGATATGCGGGGTGTTTACACAGCAGGACAAACCTAAGGGCCGAGGCTATGTTTTGACGCCTCCGCCTGTAAAGGAATTTGCCATTACCCACGGTTTGGAGGTGTTTCAGCCCAAAACCCTGAGGAGTGATGAACCCATTCGGCTATTGCAGAGGCTGGCTCCCGAATGCATTGTGGTAGTCGCCTACGGAAAGATCCTCCCACAAGAAATCCTAGAAATGCCGGTAAACGGCTGTATTAATGTACACGCATCCTTATTGCCGCGTTATCGCGGCGCAGCCCCGATCCAGTGGAGCGTAATCAATGGGGAAACTGTGACGGGTGTTACCACAATGTATATGGATGCGGGGGTAGATACCGGAGATATGTTGCTAAAAGCGGAAACTCAAATTGGAGAAAACGAAACGGCAGGAGAGCTGCATGACCGCTTATCCCAGATGGGGGCGGAGCTTATTGTGGAAACTTTGGAGCGCATGGAAAAAGGAAGCCTTCAACGTGAAAAACAGGACGACAGCCTATCCTGTTATGCGGGGCGGCTGGACAAAAATCTTTCCCAAATCGATTGGAATAAATCGGCGCAGCAAGTCCATAATTTGATTAGAGGGCTTACGCCCTGGCCGATGGCACAGACTGAACTTCAGGGCAAAACGCTGAAAATACACCAATCTAGAATAACCGGCATGACTAGAGACGGCCGGGCAGGCCAGGTGATCAGCACGCAGCCCTTTTATATCCGTTGCGGAGATGGCCGGGTGTTGGAAATCTTAGAGGTGCAACTGGAAGGGAAAAAGCGCATGCCTGCCCGGGACTTTTTCCGTGGGCATCCGGTTGAGGAAGGCGCCCTTTTGGGGTAGGAAAGCGGAATGAACGAATCCTTGCTGCTGGACTGGCTGTACAAAGGCCGGCTGCATTCTTACCCTCAAATATATACAGCGAAAGGCGGGAATTGCATGCCTTATTATGGGTTTTCTTATGGTTATCTCAGTTATTTATGGTTCATGTTGCCGGCTATTGTCATTACAATCGTCGCGCAGGCCAAGGTAAAATCGACGTTTCATAAATACTCTTCGGTTCACAATTACAATGGGTTAACTGGGGCAGAGGCCGCCCGGCGGGTACTGATGTTAAACGGGATTACCAATGTAAGCGTAGAGTATGTCAACGGCCATTTGACCGACCATTACGATCCACGTACAAACGTTATCCGCCTTTCGGATTCGGTTTATCATGTTTCTTCGGTTGCTGCGGTAGGGGTGGCGGCGCACGAGGCCGGGCACGCCGTGCAATACGCTACCGGATATGCGCCCATTAAGATCCGGGGGGCACTGGTGCCGGTGACAAACATAGGGTCAAATCTTTCCACTCCTTTGATTCTGCTTGGCCTCTTTATGAATAGTGAAATTATGATCTGGTTGGGTATCTTCCTGTTTAGCTTTGCTGTTTTGTTTAGCCTGGTTACGCTTCCAGTGGAATTCAACGCGAGCCGCCGGGCCATTCAAGTGCTGGGCGAGTCCGGTACTCTGTATGGCGAAGAACTTGACGGTGCTAAGAAGGTGCTCACGGCCGCAGCTATGACCTATGTAGCCTCTACCTTAACCGCGCTGCTCTCATTGCTTAGACTTTTGCTGATTTTCGGTAGGAGGAATCACAATTGATAGCAAACGCAAGGTTAATAGCTTTACAGGCTCTACTCCGAGTACACAATAACGGGGGTTATTCCAATATTGTTTTGAATCAGGCGTTGAAGGGCGCCGGTTTGGGTGTTAAGGATACCGGCTTTACTTCCGCTTTGTTTTATGGGGTATTGGAGCGAAGGATGACGTTGGACTACACGATCCAGCAGTATTCCAGGATACCGCTCAAAAAGCTTTCCCCCGATGTATTGGAAATCCTTCGGCTTGCCTTTTTCCAGCTTTGTTATATGGACAAGGTTCCGCCGTCTGCAGCGGTGAATGAAGCGGTGTCGCTTGCCCGGCTTCGGCGGCAGGGTAAGGCTGCCGGTTTTATCAACGCAGTACTGCGGTCTTTTGTGCGGGCGGGATCAAACGCCTCATTGCCACAAGGGGATTCCCGTAAGGCGCTCAGTATCCGGTATTCCTGCCCGGAATGGATCATTACCCTTTGGCAGAACGCCTATGGGCAGCAAACGGCCAAAAGGCTATTGGAACAGCTTGCCGGCAGGCCTCCTTTGGTTATTCGGGCAAACAATCTGAAATGCTCTGCTGAAGAGCTTTCACTTGCGTTGGAAAAGGGGGGCATCCCGGTGAGGGCTGCAACGATTGAGGGGGCTCTGGAAATAAAAGACACCGGTTCGATTGAATCCAACGCCGCCTTTCAGCAAGGGATGTTTCATGTCCAGGATTTGGCTTCCCAAATTTGCTGCTTGGCGCTTGCCCCCAAGCCGGGGGAACGTGTGATAGACGTCTGTTCTGCACCGGGAGGCAAAGCCTTTACCATAGCGGAGCGGATGGAGGATCAAGGGGAGCTGTTGGCGTTTGACCTTTATGAGGCTAAGGTGAATCTGATCCGGAAAGGCGCCCGAAGATTGGGAATTTCCATTTTAAAGGCGGATGTAAGGGACGCTGCTGATCCAAAAACGCTGATCCCCCCCGCCGACCGGGTCCTGTGTGACGTACCTTGTTCCGGCTTGGGAATCCTTCGTAGAAAGCCTGAAATACGCTATAAAAAATGCGAATCCCTTGACAGCCTGCCCGGTTTGCAGTACCGTATATTACGTTCCTCCGCCGGCTTGTGTAAACCACAGGGAGTGCTGCTCTACTCCACCTGTACCCTGAACCCTGCGGAAAACGGCAGGGTAGCGGACCGATTTTTACGGGAGCATCCGAATTTTGCCCCGCTACCGCTTTTATTACCACAGCAAATAATTCGAAATTCGTTTGAGCCGGAACACCAGCTGACTTTAATGCCCCATTTGCATGGGACGGATGGTTTTTTCTTTTCGGCGTTCAAGCGTTTGAGGTGATGATTTGAGTCTGGTTGATCTGAAATCGCTTTCGCTCAAAGAGATGGAAGCGGCATTTCAAGAAGAAGGGCTGCCTCGCTACCGTGCCCTACAAACGTACCGCTGGCTGCACAGAGGTGTAACCTCTTTTGAAGAAATGTCGGATTTGCCCAAAGCCTTGCGAAACAAATTGGCAGAAAAGTATTACATATCTGTAGCAATTATTGAAAAAAAGTTTGTTTCAGATTATGATGGTACTATCAAATATCTGTTCCGCCTGCCTGATGGGGAATTTGTGGAATCCGTACTGATGCACTATCATCATGGGTATTCCATATGTATTTCCACACAAGTGGGGTGTAGAATGGGCTGTACGTTTTGCGCTACCGGGCGAAGCGGTTTTTCCCGCAACCTTACGCCCTCTGAGATGCTTTCCCAAATACAGGCGGCGCAGGCGGACAATGGAGTGCGTATCTCCAACATTGTACTGATGGGGATGGGCGAACCGCTGGATAATTATGAAAATGTCTTGGCTTTCTTAGCTCTGGTCAGCTCAGAAGATGGGCTTAACATCGGTATGCGTCACATTTCCCTTTCTACTTGCGGCCTGGCCGACAGGATTTATCAGTTGGCACAGAAGAAATTACAGCTTACCCTTTCGGTTTCCCTGCATGCGCCGAACGATTCTATCCGGGGGCGTACCATGCCGGTCAACCGGAAATGGAATATAGAGGAGCTTTTAAGCGCCTGCCGTTATTACGCGCGTCAAACCAATCGCAGGATCTCTTTTGAATACGCGATGATCGACGGAGTGAACGACAGCGATGCCTGCGCCGAAGAGCTGGCCCGCCGGCTTAGCGGGATGCTGTGCCATGTCAATTTGATACCGGTAAACCATGTAGAAGGTACCGCGTACCAAAAAAGTAGCCAGAAAAGGCTTCAGCGCTTTTGTCAAATATTGGAGCGTAAGGGGATCACCGCGACGGTACGGCGTACTTTGGGCTCTGATATCAACGCCTCCTGCGGGCAGCTGAGGCGCAATCATGTGCAAGAAGGAGGAACCAACGTTGAGGATATTCGGTAAATCCGATATTGGGATGAAACGGCATTCCAATCAGGATGCCTTTCGAACTGGTTCTTTAACAGGAAACGCCGTTTGGGCTGTCGTATGCGACGGCATGGGCGGTGCAAACGGGGGAAGTGTGGCAAGCCAGTCCGCTGTAGAAAGCATAGCCGGACGTATCGCTTCCTCATACCGAGAAGATATGGATTCCGGAGCGGTGAAAAAGATGCTGGTGGATTCCGTCTGTCAGGCAAATACCATTGTATATGAAAAAGCACGGCAGAACAGCGACCTGTCCGGTATGGGTACGACCGTGGTTCTGGCTTTGGTGAAGGGGGTTTCCCTTTATTTAGCCCATGCGGGCGACAGCCGCGCTTATGTTGTATCAGGCGATACCATCCGCCAGGTAACTACGGACCATTCCATGGTACAGGAGATGGTGGAGCGTGGCGAACTAACGCAGCAGCAAGCCCGGTGGCATCCGCGCAAAAATATTATTACCCGCGCGTTGGGAGTAGCACCAGATATTAAAGTGGACTATTGTGAGCTTCCTTTTCATGACGAAGACATCCTGCTTTTGTGCAGCGACGGACTGTCCAATTATGTAGACGGCGAAGCCCTTTATCAATATATCGTAAACAACGAGCTTTCCGAGTTGGCGGATATTTTAGTAGAACGCACCAAGGAGCTTGGCGGTTCGGATAACATCACCGTCGTCATTGTTGGCAGATAAGCAGATAGGAGTTGAACAGGCACATGGATAAATATACTGGAAAAAGGTTAGACGGACGCTATGAAATTCAGGAATTGATCGGTGTGGGCGGCATGGCGGTGGTGTATCGGGCATATGATACCATCGACGACCGTACGGTAGCGATTAAAATCTTAAAGGACGAATTCCTCGGCAATGAGGACTTTATCCGCCGCTTTAAAAACGAATCGAAAGCGATTGCCGTTTTGTCCCATCCCAATATTGTCAAGGTTTACGACGTCAGCTTCGGCGACCGCATTCAATATATCGTCATGGAATACATCGATGGGATCACCCTAAAGGAATACATCGACCAACAGAAAGACATCAAATGGAAGGAAGCGCTCCATTTTACCGTACAGATTCTGCGCGCATTGCAACACGCACATGAAAAGGGAATCATCCATCGTGACATCAAGCCGCAGAACATAATGCTTTTACAGGACGGTACCATCAAGGTGACCGATTTTGGCATTGCCCGTTTTTCGCGCTCGGATACCCGTACCATGACAGACAAGGCCATCGGTTCGGTACACTACATTGCACCGGAACAGGCGCGCGGCGACATGACCGACGAAAAGGCCGATATCTATTCGGTAGGCGTCATGCTTTACGAGATGATCACCGGCCAGCTTCCGTTTGAAGCGGACAACGCCGTATCGGTAGCCATTATGCAGCTGCAGGCAGAACCGAGAAAGCCCAGGGAAATCAACCCGGAGATTCCGGAAGCGCTGGAGGAAATAACGCTGAAGGCCATGCAGAAGGAGCCTTCTCAAAGGTATCAGTCGGCAGCGGAAATGCTGCGTGATATCGAAGCTTTCCGCCGAAACCCCAGCATTCGCTTCCAATATAAATACTTTATCGACGAGACTCCTACCAAATATGTGGATGCTATCAATACAGTGCGTCCCGGAACTGCCATTACCCCAGCGCCCCAGTCCCAACCGGCATCCGCCTCTTACGACGACGGTTACGAGTATGTTGAGGATGAAAAAGCAAAGCCGGCCAAATCTCCGGTGGTGCACATTTTAGGAGGGATCGGCATAGCCGTTTTGCTGGTCGCTTTGGTTTTGGGAATTATGGCGGTATTCCGCTCTTGCCAGACGACGGAGCTACAGGAAATTGATATGCCGAACTTTATCGGCATGAGCTGGGAGAGGGATATCAAGCCCCTGAATGTCGAAGGGGAAAAGTATGGGAAAATGCACTTTAATTTAAAATACGATTACGACCCCAACCAGGAAGAAGGCATCGTATTGAATCAGGATCCCATGCCCTCCGGAAAAAAGATTAAGGAAGATTTTACCTTTACCTTGACCATCAACAGCAGCAGCGCGACGGTTCCGGTACCCAACGTCGTCTCTAAAAAGCAGGAGGATGCCGAGGCGGAGATCAAACAGGCCGAACTGGTTCCGGAAATACAGCTGGTAAACGACGAAAATACCGCTGCCGGTGTTGTTATCAGTACCACGCCCGCAGAGGGGACCATGGTTCCCGTCAAGAGCACGGTCGTTGTTTTGGTCAGTAAGGGGCCGTCTGAGAAGAAGGTCCAGGTTCCACAGGTGATAAACAGTACCTTTGAGGAAGCAAAGCGAAAGCTGGAGGAGGCCGGACTGACGGTGGCGACCCCCATTGAAAAGAACAGTTCTTCCCCGAAGGGGTATGTTTTGGAATGCGACCCGATGGAGTTCCGGGAAGTTAGCGTGGGTACGGTTGTACAGCTAACCATCAGCAGCGGCGTTCCGGAAGAAATAAAAACCGATGTTCATGTTCAGCTCCCGGCCAATCTTAATTTTGCAGTGAATTTTCAAGCTCTGGTCAATGGAGAGGAAGTATTTTCAAAAACCATTGTACCGTCCGACATTGGAATACAATCCGTTTCGGTAACGGGTACAACCGGCAAAGTACCCATGGTGGTCAAATTAAACGGGCAAACGTACTGGACCTGTATCATCGATTTTGATGACAACGGTTCCGTTAAGGAAGAAAAATACGTAGATAATTTCTATCTTCCTGATCCATCCAGCAAACCGGACGAAAGCGGCCAACCGTCTGAATCAGAGGATAACGATGGAGCGCGGGATGATGGATGACGTTAAGCAAGGATTGATTTTAAAAGGGATCGGCGGCTTCTATTATGTAGAAGCCGCCGAAATGGTATATGAGTGCAAAACCAGGGGGATTTTTCGTAAGCGGGGGGCTGCGCCTTATGCAGGGGATTGGGTGAACATCCTAATAAAAGAGGATGGAACCGGAACCATAGAAGATATATTGCCCAGAAAAAATCAAATGGTACGCCCGCCCGTGGCAAATATTGATCAATTGATGGTCGTAGCGGCTACCTGCGAGCCTTCTCCCAGCACACTGGTCATTGATAAGATGATCGCGTTGGCGGTGGACCGTGGTATTGAGCCGATACTGGTTTTGACTAAGGCGGATCTGCGCGACGGGGAAGCGCTCGAAGAGATATACCGCCGGGCTGGAATTCGTACCATTGCCTTTTCTGCGGTAACCCGGCAGGGCCTGGAAGAGGTTAAGTCTTGTCTGTCGGGAAAGGTTACAGCCTTTACAGGAAATTCCCAGGGTGCGGAATCTTCTCTGCTCACTTGC
>CAMMKL010000006.1 GCA_946497265.1 uncultured Clostridia bacterium
ATTTTACATTGCCGCGCCTTGCCTGATAATCCCTGGCATTGGAAGCGGAGCTTACCTCTTTATAAATTTCCATACTGGGGATCCAAACCTCGATGTCATACGTGCGCGCCATTGAGAACGAGCAATCCCCCGCCGCCAGCTTGCTCAGGCGGTAGTGTAAGCCGAGCTCCTGAACCAGCTTTTCTGCTTTGCGCACCAATTCTTCAAAAGCGGCGTCGGATTGCTCCGGCGTGCAGTATTGCACCATCTCCACTTTGTTAAATTGGTGCCCACGGATCATTCCACGCTCTTCCGCACGGTAGCTTCCCGCCTCGCGCCGGTAACAGGGTGTGTAGGCGATGTATTTGCGCGGCAGCTCATCCAAGCTTAAAATTTCGTCCCGATGCAGGTTCACAAGCCCCGTTTCCGCTGTGGGCAGCATAAATTTCTTTTCGTTGCTGGTTGGGTTGGCGATCCAATAGACTTCGTCGCCAAATTTCGGGAACTGCCCCGCCACATACCCGCATTCATAGTTGAGCATATGGGGCAGCAAAACAAATTCATATCCATCTGCGATATGCTCGTTGATGAAAAAGTTGAGCAGCGCCCACTCCATACGTGCGCCCCATCCGCGGTAGACCCAGGAGCCTGCGCCCGCGATTTTGGCGCCGCGCTGGTAATCGATCATGCCAAGGCTTTCGCAAAGCTCCACATGGTTTTTGGCTTCAAAATCAAACTGCGGTTTTTCTTTGAAAGTATGCAGCGGCACGTTTTGATCTTTCCCTCCGGCACAGACGTCGTCATCCGGCAGGTTGGGCAGGCACAGCAGCAATTCCTTCTGTTTTTCCTCCAACTCCCCCAAGCGCGAATCGCCCTCTTTGATTTCATTGGAAAGCTCCTTCATCCGGGCCATCAGCGCGCCGATGTCCTCCCCTGCTTTCTTCATCTGAGGGATTTTCTTGCTGTCGGCATTTTGCTCCGCTTTCTTGGCTTCCACCTGGGCGGTCACCTCACGTCTTTGGGCGTCAATATCCAGAATCTGGTCAACCACATTGTCCAAGTTCAATTCACGCTTTTTGATTTTTGCTTTGACTGATTCCGCATCGCTGCGGATTTGTTTGATGTCTAACATATTGGCATGCTCCTTTTGATTGTCTAAATTCGGTTATTCGTTTCCGCCCAGCAGCCGCGCCAGTTCGGAAAGATCTTCTTCGCTGTAGAATTCGATCTCCAAAATTCCCTTATTCTTGGTTTTATTGGAGACTTTTACCTTCCGGCCCAAATGCTCGTTTAAAGACAGTTCCACTTCCTCAAAAAAAGGATTCCTTTTTTGGAAGCTGACTCCCACCGGCTTACCGGCTTCTTTTTGTGCTGCTTTTTTCGCCATTTTTTCCAGTTCCCGCACGGAAATACCCTGTTTGATTACAAGTTTTGCCGCCGCAATCATCGTTTCCTCATTGGGAAATGCCAGCAATGTCCTGGCGTGGCCGGCGGAAAGCTCCCCACCTCTCACCATATCCAGCACTTCGGCCGGCAGATTCAGCAGACGCAAAGCGTTGGTTACCGCAGGACGCGATTTTCCCACCGACTTGGAAACCTCGTCCTGTGTAAAATGATAGTGTTCCATCAAGGTCTGGTACCCGAGCGCTTCTCCAACCGGGCTTAGGTCTTCCCTCTGCAGGTTTTCAATCAAAGCCAATTCCGTCATTTCGCTGTCGCTTAGCTCCCGGATGATGACGGGCACCTCGGAAATGCCGGCCATCCGGCAGGCCCGCCAGCGCCTCTCGCCCGCAACGATCTGATAGCCCCCGTCGGTAAGCGGACGCACCAGCAACGGCTGTAATACGCCATGCTGAGCGATGGAATCCGCCAACTCGGTCAGCGATTCATCGTTAAAATCGCGCCGGGGCTGGTTCCGGTTGGGTTCTATTTCCGAAATTTTGAGCGTAACGGTGCTGTTGCTGCTCTCGGTTGCATTTTCCATAAAAATCGCATCCAGCCCTTTTCCCAGCCCGCCTTTTCTTACCGCCATCTGCTTACCTCCTTATCGATTATTTCCCGTTGTTTTTCGCCACTTCATCCGCCAGATCTTGATACGCAATGGATCCCTTGCAGTTTTTATCAAAATAAAGGATCGGCGTACCAAAGCTTGGCGCCTCGGAAAGCCGTACACCGCGGGGGATCACCGTTCGGAAAACCTTGCGGGGAAAATACTTCTTAACTTCTTCCACGACTTGCTGGGTTAGGTTTAAGCGGCCGTCATACATGGTCAGAAGCACGCCTTCCACCTCCAATTGGTCGTTATATTGGCGTTTGATACGGCGTACCGTGTTCATAAGCTGGGAAAGCCCCTCCAATGCGTAATATTCGCATTGGATCGGCACCAAAAGCGTATCTGCCGCGCAAAGGGCGTTTGCGGTAATCAATCCCAAAGACGGCGGGCAATCGATGAAAATAAAGTCATATTGTGCGCGCAACGGCGCAAGGCTGGCTTTCATACGGGATTCACGATGCTCAAACTCGACCAACTCCAGCTCCGCACCGGCCAAATCCATGTTAGAAGGCAAAAGATCCAATTTTTGAAAGTTGGTATGCACCAAAATACCATCTGCGGCGGTCTCTCCAATGAGAACGTCATACATGGATTGTTTTACGCCACGGCGGTCAACCCCAAGTCCACTGGAGGAATTCCCCTGTGGATCCACGTCTACCAAAAGGGTTTTAAACCCTTTCGCCCCCATAGCGGCGGAGAGATTTACGGCTGTGGTCGTTTTTCCAACCCCACCCTTTTGGTTGGCAATGGCAATGATTTTGCCCATTTGCTCCCCTCCTTATTGTTATCTATTTCAAATTATAGCACGCATAACCCAAAAATAAAAGCTATTTACTTAAACTGAAAAGGAAAATCATCTGATTAAACGTGATTAATGTTTCACGTGAAACAAACTGCTTGCAATAAAACTGAAAATACCCTCTATGTTTCACGTGAAACGTTTTTAAACCATAGTCCTCTTCTCGGCCACCCACTTTTTCTATCGTTCTTTCCCAATTCATATCTGCCTCTTCCTCAAACTCCCTCCTGTTGGTAATAAAACAGCACGGTGTTAGATGCTGATCCCAAAACAAAAACGTATACGCCGACCATAGCCGTAACGAGAGGTACGTACATTCATTTTTTCTGCATCAAATGTCAAGTAACTTCTTTTGACTTCTTTCATTCCCAACCAAACGCACAAGCAAACAAAAAAGGGTGCCTCCAATGATATGGTTCGACTATTTTATCCGCTCCCCCTCGCCTTACACCGAAAAATATATGGTGCCTGATGAGCGTCTGAAAAAAGGAAGATGTCGATCCCATATTCAAACTTCTTCCTTTTTGTATTCGTAGAATCTTCTATTTTTTCTTTAAGGAATACGATTATCCTTCTCCAAATCGGTTTCCGATTGGATATAATATCCTAACATTGCCCAAGCCCCTATTAGGCAGGCGAAACAAATCTTGATTTTCAATCTTTTTTAAAAGTTTTTGGATTCGCCGAGACTGCCACATGCAATCAATCTAATATTGCATGATCTGGAAATCCTCCGGTTTCCAATCGTCCTAAAACAATAAAAAAGCTGTTGCAGGGAAGAATATAAAATCTTTTTACATGCCCCCCTTTATCACACTCCTACTTCCTACCGGCTTTTTAAAGTTTATCATAGGTCTAAGGGTAGACGGCGCCCCTTGTTTTCAACCCATAAAGATGTTCTCGCTCCAGAGTGCTTAATAACATACAAGCGATACAGTCGATTTATAATATTGCGTTTGGATGGAGGCATAAAAATAGCGGGCGTAGGTTACCCGCTTTGGTTCTTAAAAAACGGTTTACCAAAGGCTTTTGAAACGATTTCAACATTCTTTAAAGTGACAACAAAGGACGGCAACCTCTAAGCCCCCCCCCCGCAAGGCAAAACAAACCGTATCCCACCATAGGCCCTAGAAGCGCAAAGCATACAGCTGATTTCTAAGAAAACGGTTTGGAATATTTTTGATAAAGCGTCAATCAATCAAATAATTCGCATTTTACTTTTGACTCTGTGTTTTACAACGGCCAAATGCCGGGCATGCCTCGCGCATTCCAGCATTTGTCCCTTTGGCCCCCGGCTTTTCCAACAAACAAACAAAAGTGCCGCACAGCGTAACGCTGTGCGGCACTTTTGAAGAGGGAATGGGTAAGGAATAGGGTATGATAAATAAGACGTAAGCTTTTTTAGCCGGCGGAACGCGAAGCTTTCTGTACAACTGCCTCCGCCTTTGGGATACGCACCACGCATTCTATGTAATCATCGGTTTCATTCTGTGCCGTTACGGCCGGAATTCCCGAAAGGCGCATGGTACTCACCGCTTTTTGTATGGTATTCATGAAAATCCGTACGTCCTTGATGACAACGGTACGTTTGGAACTTTTTTTCTCTCTCGTCTCCAAATGCTCCAACAAACGGTCAATGAATTCCTCCGTCTGTTTTACATTCAAATGTTTTTCAACTACCTGCTGCAATGCGCTCATCCGCAAGCTGTCGTCCTGGATGCGAAGCAGGGCGCGGGCATGCCGTTCCGTTAGCCCGGATTTTACAATGAGTTCCCGCTCCGGTTCGGTCAATTTCAGCAGACGAAGCTTATTGGCGACGGTAGATTGTTTTTTTCCAAGGCGCCTAGCCGCCTCCTCCTGGGTAACCCCCCAAGTAGCAATCAAACGGCAAATGCCTTCCGCTTCTTCAAAGGGCCCCAGATCCACCCGCTGCAAATTTTCCAGCAAAGCCAACACCGCCGCCTGTTCATCGTCGCAGCTAACCAGAATACAAGGAACGGTAGTTAGCCCGGCAAGCTTAGATGCGCGCAGCCGCCTTTCTCCTGCTATCAGTTCATACTCTTGCGCGCTATGCTTTCGAACGGTTAGAGGCTGCAAGACGCCGTTGGCACGGATGCTGTCCGCAAGCTCTTGTAGTTCAGATGAAGAAAATTCAGTGCGCGGCTGGCTTTTATTGGGAACTATCCAATGAATTGGTATCTGTTTGATCTTCTGTTCCGCCTTTGTATGAAAACGCAACTGCGCCACCTCCTTTGCTTGTCCTAACCGGTACCTATAGGATAGCATAAGAGGTGGCGCAATTGCTGTCGGTTTATGTGTAAATTTTTTCCAAATATAGGTCGAATTTACATTTATAACGGACGCTTTGCTATTTTAGAGCCGTGTCTCGGGTATTTTCCCGGAGTAGGCGCGACTTTATCAATCAAAATCACGCTACGTCCGCTGCCATCCGGCAACGCGAATGTCTTTACTTCCCGGATTTTGCCGCCCAAAAGGGAAACCGCCTGTTTTGCCTGTTCCAGCTCTTCCTGCACATCGGGACCTTTCATCGAGGCAAATACGCCCCCCACCTTCACATAGGGCAGGCAGTATTCCGCCAACAGATTCAAAGAGGCTACCGCACGGGACACCGCCACGTCAAACCGTTCCCGCAATGCGGGCTGTCTTCCTCCCTCTTCCGCCCGCAGGTGAAGCAACTCGGCCTTTAAGCCCAAGCGGCCAGCCAGTTCGCGCAAGAAGACTAAGCGTTTGTTGAGGCTGTCCAGCAACGTCAGGGAAAGGTCGTCCCGCGCTATCTTGAGCGGCATTCCCGGAAAACCGGCCCCGGTCCCGATATCGATCACGTTCGCCTTTTGCGGTATTATACAGACCGACAATAACGAAAGGCTGTCCACAAAATGTTTGACCGCGACCTCCTCCGGCTTGCGGATCGCGGTTAGGTTCATTTTTTCATTCCATTCCAATAGCAAATCACAGTAAACCTGAAACTGGGAGAGCGCCCCTTCTTCCAGCGTAACGCCAAAGGCCGACGCGCCCTGTGCAACGATCTCCTTCATTTCCATTCCGTCACCCCCTACTGCCGCTGGGAAAGCCAGATCATCAAAACGGATATATCCGCCGGGCTGACGCCGGAAATCCGGCTGGCCTGCCCCAGATTGACCGGCCTTACCTTTTGCAGTTTTTCCTGTGCTTCCAGACGCAGCCCGACGATACCCGTATAATCCACGTCCTTGGGCAGCTTTTTATGTTCCAGCCTGCGCATTTCATTGACCTGCGCCTCTTGGCGGCGGATATAGCCCTCGTACTTGATTTCAACCTCCACCTGTTCCAATATATTAGGCTCCAGCGCCGGGCGGGTGGGATCGACCGGGGCCAGCGCCTCATACGAAAGCTGCGGGCGTTTGAGCAGTTCGATCAGGCGCACGCCGGTAGAAAGCGGCTGCGTGCCGCACTGCGTCAAAATCCGGTTTACCTCCTCGCTCGGCGGAATTACAGTTTTCTTTAACCGTTCCTTTTCCTGTTTCTTCAGGGCTTGTTTTTGGGTGAACGCCTCCCAGCGTTGGTCTCCAATCAATCCCAACTCTCTGCCAAGCGGGGTCAGGCGTTCGTCAGCGTTGTCCTGGCGCAAAAGCAGCCGGTACTCGGAACGCGAGGTCATCATGCGATAGGGGTCCATAACGCCTTTTGTCACCAGGTCGTCGATCAGGGTGCCGATGTACGAGCTGGCACGGTCCAGAATGACGGGCTCCTTCCCCTGCACCTTACGCGCGGCGTTGATGCCGGCAATCAATCCTTGGGCGGCGGCCTCCTCATAACCGGAGCTTCCATTGAACTGCCCGGCTCCATATAGGCCGGGAAAATCCAGGAATTCCAAAGTTGCGTTCATTTGCAGCGGATCGACGCAATCGTATTCAATGGCGTAGGCCGGGCGCATAATCAGAGCGTCTTCCAAGCCCTTGATGGAGTGATAAAACGCAAGCTGTACCTCTTCAGGCAGGCTGGAGGACATCCCCTGCAAATACATTTCCTCCGTATTTTCCCCGCAGGGCTCAATAAAAAGCTGATGGCGCTCTTTATCGGCAAAACGCATAATCTTATCCTCCAGGCTGGGGCAATACCGTGGCCCCACCCCTTCGATTGCACCGGCATAAAGAGGGGAACGATGGATATTTTCCATAATAATCCGCTTGGTTTCTGCGTTCGTCCAACTGATATGGCAGATCGCCTTATTTTGCAAGGCTTCCTTGGTATCGTAAGAGAACGGCACCACAGGCTCGTCCCCGTACTGCTCCTCCAACCCTTCGAAATGGATGGAGGATTTTAAAACCCGGGCCGGCGTGCCGGTTTTGAAGCGGCGCAGGCGCAGCCCAGGCTGCTTAAGGGACCTCCCCAAAAAAGCACCGGGAAACATCCCGTCCGGCCCGCTTTCAAAGGAGACTTCCCGGATGAAAATCCGGCCGCCAAGATAGGTGCCTGTTGCGATGATGACCGACTTGCAGTCAAACACGGCGTTCATCCGGGTGACAAGCTGCCAGCCGTTTTCCCCTCCCTGCCGCAGAGCGACGACCTCCGCCTGCCGAAGATCCAGGTTTTCCTGCAATTCCAGCTTATGCTTCATCACATCGCTGTAGCGGCGGCGGTCGATCTGTGCGCGCAGGGAGTGTACCGCCGGGCCTTTCCCGCGGTTAAGCATGCGCATTTGCAGCATACAGGCGTCGGCCGTGCGGCCCATCTCGCCGCCCAGGGCGTCCACTTCCCGTACAAGATGCCCTTTGGCGGTGCCACCTATCGAAGGATTGCAGGGGCAGTTGCCCACCGCATCCATATTGATGGTAAATACGGCGGTCTTGCAGCCAAGGCGCGCGGAAGCAAGCGCGGCTTCAACGCCTGCATGCCCGGCGCCAATGACCGCCACATCGTAATTCCCAGCAGAATATTCCATCATAACCCCCTGAATTCCCAATACTATCTATTATTTTCCGACACAAAAGCGATGAAAGACGTTGTCCACCACCGTCTCGCTGGCCCGTTCCCCGGTCAGTTCCAAGAGTTCCTGTATCGCGCTTTCGATCGATACCGTCACCGCGTCCAAGGTCATCCCGCACTCAAGCGCGTCCTGCGCTTCCTGTACGCAGGCAAGCGCCCGGGACGCCGAAGCGTATTGGCGCTCGTTCGCAAGGATTCCCGCCGACGGATCCAACTCCCGCGTACCGGCCAGCGAAGCCAATTCTTCCTGAAGGTTTTTCATACCGTCACCGGTGCGGGCCGAAATCAAAACGACGTGCTTCATATACCGGCCGATGTATTCCAGATCAATATGAGAAGCAAGGTCGGTTTTATTGATGATCGCAATGGCCGGGATTTCTTCCAGAGACTGAATCAAATTTCGGTCATCCTCTGAGAGCGGCTGCGAAGCGTCAAAAACCGCCAGTACCAGGCTCGCCGTCTTTAACCGGTCTTTCGCGCGGTTTACGCCAATCTGTTCTACCAGATCCGACGTGCTATGGATGCCTGCGGTATCCGCCAGGCGCAGGGCAATCTCCCCCACCCAAACGGTTTCTTCGATCACGTCGCGGGTCGTGCCGGGCACGTCGGTGACAATTGAGCGTTCACAGCCCGCCAGCAGATTCATCAGCGTGGATTTCCCCACGTTCGGCCGGCCGGCGATCACGGTATCAAGCCCTTCCCGCAGCACTTTGCCCGCGTCGTAATCCCTTAACAGGTTTCTAAGCTCCTTTTGCGCCGATTGCAGCTGCTGCAAAAGAACACTCTCCTGCACTGCTGGGATATCCTCCTCCGGGTAATCGGCCCAAGCGTCCAGATGTGCGGCGGATTCGACCAACGACTGTTTGACCGCCTCGATCCGCCGGTGCAATGCGCCGTCATGTCCGGCCAAGGCGGCGCGCGCCGCCTGCCTGCCTCGCGCGCCGATCAAATCCATCACGGCTTCGGCTTCCGTCAGGCCGAGCTTCCCGTTTAAGAATGCCCTCCGGGTAAATTCTCCAGGACCCGCGGGAGAAGCCCCCGCAGACAACACGGCGCGCAGAACCCGTTTGGTTAGATACAATCCCCCGTGACAGGATATTTCCACCACGTCCTCGCCGGTATAACTGTGCGGAGCGCGGAAAACCAGAACGACAACTTCATCAATGGCTTCCCCATTTTCTGCAATATGGCCATACAAGGCCCGGTAGCCTCCCAGCTCTTCCACGCGCTTTCCGGAAGGAGAACGAAAAACCTTTCCTACAACTTCCCGAGCCTGCGGCCCCGAGATACGAATCACGCCGATCCCTCCCGTTCCCTGGGCGGTGGCGATTGCGGCTATGGTATCCGGCATATCAAACACCCCTTTCCAACCGGCATCCATGCATTCCAAATTGGATTTCTCCATAGAAAAAGGGCGATCTTAACACAATCGCCCTCTTGTCTGTCGTTCCTACGATGCCTTATTTTTTCGGTTCGATTTTTCCATACAGGGAAGCAGCCGGGGCTTCCTTTTTAGGAACCCTGGGTTCCGCTGAAGAAACCGCCGTCTTGTTAGCCGAACGCGGCGGACGGCTTCCTCCCTGGCCCGGCTTGCGGTACGGCGGGCGCCTGTCGTCCCTACGCGGCGGGCGCGCGGGTTTACACTCCGGATCGGGTCCGATGACCACATGGCGGCCCAGATCCACCCCTTCGCTCCAGGAGATTGCACCCGTCACCTTTTGCACCGTGGTGTGAATGATCCTCCGCTCGTAAGGGTTCATGGGTTCCAATGTGGTGGTCCTTCCCGTTTTAGAGGCTCGGATCGCCATTTTCCGGGCCAGAACTTCCAGCGTCTTCTCCCGCTTCTCGCGATAGTTGCCGGTATTGATCGTAATCCGGTAATAGGAATTCTCTACATGATTGGCAACCAAACCGGTCAGGTACTGTAGCGCGTCAAGCGTCTCTCCGCGGCGGCCGATGACAAAACCCACATCGTCCCCCGTCAAATTAAAGACTGCTCCGCCTTCCACTTCCTCCACATCAATCGCAATTCCGGTAACCCCCATCGCTTCCAGTACACCGGTCAGGTATTCCTTAGCAATATTTGCGGGAGTAATGGTAATAAATGCCCTTACTTTTGCAGGCGAGCCTCCAAAAATTCCCAGAATCTTTTTTTCCGGCATCTGAAGCACTTCAAATTCCGCCTCATGGGATTCCACACCCAACGCTTTGCAAGCCGCTTCCTGAGCTTCCAATACGGTTGCGCCTTCGCCAATTGCTTCTTTAACCACGGGTTTCACCTCTTAAATTTATTTACGTCCCAAATAATCGCTGCTGCTGCTCTTGCGTGAATTGTTTTTCTTTTTCTTAGATCCGGAGGGCTTTTTGGCATGTCCGGAACCGCCGTTGCCGGCCGCCGCCTCAGCTGCTAACGAAACTTTTTTGGAGGGGTCAAGCCACGAAATCTGCTTTACCTTCTCTTCCTCCTGGCGCCGAAGCGCAATGCGGGCGCCTTCCTCCTTGGTATTTAAGATATCGGCGTTATAGAATTTATGGAGGACAATTGTCTGTACAAAGCCGAACAGGGAGGACAATACATAATAAAAGCCGACCGCAGCGGGGACGGTGTAGGAAATATAAACGCTCAAAAGCACCATACCGTACATCATAACCTTCATGCAGCCCTGCATCTGGGCGGCGTTGCCCTGCATACGGGTGGTAACCATCTGCTGCACCAAGGTGGTAATCAAGCTCAAAAGCGGGATAATCCACAGTAAAGAGGCAAAGCCCGCGGTACTGGGGGTTTCCAGCAGATTAAGCCCAAACAAATGAAAACCTTTGCTCAAAGGGGCAATCATGGCCATATCGCCGGGGGCAAAAACAGCCGAAAGGGGCCCCTGTAATTTATCAAAGTGGCTCAGAAGATCCAGCTCGCTGTAAAAGGAATTTGTCCCTCCCAGTGCAATGCCGGGAATCTGGGTAATCATAGCGGAAGCCTGCTGCACTTTATCGGCCCCGATGTGCAGGGTATTCTGCAGCGGATACGCTACCGCATAGAAAACGCCCATCAGGATGATCAGCGGCAGGATCATGGGAAGGCAGCCTCCCATCGGGCTGACGCCTTCCTTTTGATAGAGCTTCTGAAGCTCTTCCTGATATTTCTGCTTGTCGTTGCCACATTTTTTCTGAAGCTCTTTTTGCTTTCCAGCCATACGGGCGTTTTTGGCCATGGATTTCTGCTGCTTGATGGAAAGCGGAAAGGTAATTAGTTTAATTGCAATAACAAACAATACGATTGCAACCGCATAATTTTGAGAGAATTGAAAAAAGAAGTTCAATAGGTAGCCGAATACACTACCGATCCAACTGAAAATCGCCATGTGGCAGCCTCAACTTTCTAACACTATTTCTTTTTCTGCTTTTTTTCCGGCACGGGATCGTATCCGCCCTTACAAAAGGGGTTGCAACGCAAAATACGCCAGAGGGTAAGCAAGCATCCCTTAAATGCCCCAAAACGCTCAATTGCTTCCACCCCATATTGGGAACAGGTCGGAATAAACCGGCAGCTCGGCTGCCGCTTAAGCGGGGAAAGACAGGTCTGATATTTTCGGATAAGCCAAATAAGCGGGCGTTTCATTTGAAAACCCCCGCCTTTTTGAAATGCTCTTCCATTGCGCTGTAAACTTCCGTACTTTTGACGTAAGCAGTGCGCGCACGGGAAACAAAAACAAAATCATAACCATCCTGTACAAGCGGGGCGAGCTGCCGGAACGATTCCCGGATTACCCTGCGCGCGCGGTTTCTGCATACGGCGTTCCCAGTTTTTCGGCTTGTAGTAATTCCAGTGCGCACGGTTTTGGCACGGTTTCTCATCACATAGGTGACCAAAACAGGAGAAACATAGGATTTCCCCCGGCTGTAAAGCCGCTTAAAATCCCGATTTTCTGTTAATGTGAGATAATCGCCCATTGTTACCATCCTGTTCTTAAAAAACACCGGCCATGCCTATTGCATGCATAAAAAGAAAGACCACAACCGTGGCCCTCTCTGCTGCTTAGTAGGACAGACGCTTTCTGCCTTTTGCTCTGCGGCGTGCCAGCACCTTGCGGCCGTTTCTATCAGACATTCTTTTTCTGAACCCATGCTCCTTTTTTCTGTGGAGCTTCTTCGGCTGGTATGTTCTCAGCATGAAAAACCCTCCTTTCGGGCGTATAACCTTGCAATTTAGCATTATAGCGGACAAAACCCCCGGCTGTCAACCTTATTTTATCAAATCGCGGCGGTAATGCAACACTTTTTTTATCCGCCCAGGCGAATTCGATGCAGATTGGAAGCAAAACGAATAAAAAGGGAAATTTTCCCTTCTGATTCCCGTTTTCTCCTACAAAACCAATCATTTTTGGGCGGGTTTTCCCCCACTTTAAACAAATCAAGGTGGAAACCTGTTGAAATAGTTTGAAATAGCGCTTGTTTTGTGCTATCATAGAAGCTGATATCCTGCGTGGTTCAGCCCTTGCTTTTCCCTTTCGCATCGGCGCGCATGGATCCGGCGGGGTTTTTGGAGATTCGCCCCCGACCTATTTGGGCTTCCGGCTGCCGAGGGTGTCCGCGCGGCAGTGCAGGCGGCTGCCCCTTTTCATTTATATATCTATCCGGAGGTTACGACTATGGAGTCCTTTCACGAAGCCTGGGACCTGATCTGTGATTTTTGCAAAACCCGGATCACGGATGTGGCCTACAAGACCTGGATCAGCCGAATCGAGCCGGTCAAGCTGGATTTTGCTGCAGGCGACGCTATTTTAATGGTTCCAAACGAATTTCACCGGCAAACGCTCAACCGGTGCTACCTGCCCCTTCTCAATTCCGCCTTCAACGAAGTGTTCGGTTCCGGCATCAATATCTGTTTTACGATTCCTGATGAAATCAATTCGGAAAAAAGCAAGCCAAACGACAACCTTGCCATCGACTCGGAATACGATTTTACCTTCGATACCTTTATTGTCGGGTCATCCAATAAATTCGCCCATGCGGCTTCGCTTGCGGTGGCAGCCAATCCGGCCGGCGCCTATAACCCTTTGTTTATCTATGGGAACTCCGGCCTTGGAAAAACCCATCTGCTGTACGCCATCAGCAACGATATTAAGAAAAACCACCCGGAAATGACGATCCTATATATAAAGGGCGACGATTTTACCAACGAAATGATTGACGCCATCAGCAAAAACTCCACCTCCCAATTCCATCAGAAATACCGTAAGGCGGACGTTCTTCTGGTGGACGATATCCAGTTCATCGCGGGAAAGGTTTCGACCCAGGAGGAATTTTTCCATACCTTTAATAGCTTATACGAGGCAAACAAGCAGATTGTGCTCACCTCCGACCGTCCTCCAAAAGAAATCCAAACATTGGAAGACCGCCTGCGCACCCGGTTTGAATGGGGCCTGATCGCAGACATCCAGCCCCCGGATTTTGAAACCCGGATCGCCATTATCAAGCGCAAAGCCGAGCTGTTGGACATCGCCCTTTCGGACGACGTCTCCGAATACATTGCCACACGGCTGAAAACGAATATCCGGCAGTTGGAGGGCGCCGTGAAAAAGCTGAAGGCTCGGTACCTGCTGGAAGGGGAAAACCCCAGCATTGCCACCGCCCAGTCCGCCATCTCCGATATTCTTAACAACGACCAGCCCCCGCCGCTGACCGTAGAGAAAATCATAGAGGAAGTGGCCCGGACCTTTGGGGTTTCCGGAGAAGACATCCGTTCCGCCAAACGGTCGGCCAATATCTCCAACGCCCGCCAGGTGGCGGTTTATGTTGTGCGTGAAATCACGCAGATGTCTATGTCCAACATCGGGGAAGAATTTGGCGGCCGCGACCATTCCACCATTGTCTATGCGATACAGCAGGTAGAAAAGAATATGAAAAAGGATTCCAAGGCCAAAGCCATGGTTGAGGACATCATCAAAAACATCCGCGACCGTTAAAAGCGTGGAAATCCTTTCCACTTGTCCACATTCCAGTGGAAAACGGTTTTCCACAGCCAAAATTCCATTTCCGTTTCTTTCCACTTTTCCCTAACATTTAACAAAAAGTTTTGCACGCAAGGTTTATAATAACAGGAAAGCCCCCGTCTAAGGTGGAAAACCATTCCCCCTATCCACCGCACATCAGGAGAAAATTTTCCCAGCCTAATCCCATAAATAAGACTTTTCCACCAATCCACCATCCCTACTACTAATACTACATTAGTTCCTATCCTCTGCTTTCCTATCCCGGTTATCCGCCCCAGGCGGACGGTTTGCAGGAATATCTGCATTGCCCTGCAAACCTTTGTGGAGAAAACAATACACCTGTACTTATTATACCCATCGTATAACACGAGGCACACGTTTTGTGTACCCTACAAATCAACCTTATGCATCCCCTATGTATTTTTACTCAGAAAGAGGTTTCCCTATGAAAATCACCTGTGACAAACAGGAGCTGGTCGCAGCGGTTACCAACGTACAGCGCGCGGTTAGTTCCAAATCTTCCCTGCCTGCTCTGGAAGGAATTTTGCTGAAAGCATCCGGAGATACCGTCGGGCTCTGCGGCTATGACCTGGAACTGGGCATCACCACCTCCATTTCCGCCACAGTAGAAGCCGAAGGAGATATCGTATTGAGCGCAAAACTGTTCAGCGATATTGTGCGTAGGCTTCCGGACAGCACCGTCCGTATTGAAGTAGATGAAAAATTCATTACCAACATCACCTGCGGCGTTTCGGAATTCGCGATTGTAGGTATCCCCGCCTCAGAATATCCGGAACTTCCCTCGGTATCAGGGGCCTCCCCCCTGGAGCTTACCTCCGCCCTGCTCAAAAGCATGATCCGTCAGACCTTATTCGCCGTAGCGGACAACGACAGCAAGCCGGTGCATACGGGTACTTTGTTCGACCTTTCGGAGGGTGTCCTCCGCTTGGTGAGCGTGGACGGCTACCGTTTGGCCATGCGCACCGAACGGGTCGCCTGCACGGATGACTTTTCCTTTGTTGTGCCCGGAAAAACCCTCTCGGAAGTCATGAAACTGCTGCCGGAGGATGAAGAAAACATCCACATTTCGGTGGGTCGCCGCCATATTGTTTTTGAGATTGGCCGTTACTCGGTGATCTCGCGTTTGCTGGAAGGCGAATTCTTAAACTACAAAGCAGCCATCCCGCCGGCGCACAACACGGAAGTTACCGTGCAGACCCGCAGCTTCATCGACAGCGTGGAGCGCGTTTCCCTGTTGATTACCGACCGCCTGAAAAGCCCGGTGCGCTGCATCTTTGCAGACGGGGAAGTAAAAGTCTCCTGTGCGACCTCCATTGGGAAGGCAAACGATGTGTTTACCGCGCCGGTGCAGGGGGAAAACGTGGAAATCGGCTTTAACAACCGTTATTTGCTCGATGCGCTGCGCAATACGGACAGCGACGAAGTGCGCGTCCAGCTCAAAGGGGCGTTGAGCCCAATGAAAATTGTCCCGCGTGATGGGGATTCCTTCCTTTTTTTGGTGCTGCCTGTGAGGTTAAAATCCAATGAAAATTGAAAAAATAACAATAGACACTGAATTTATCCGCCTTGACGCCCTGTTAAAACTGGGAGGCGCCACAGTGACCGGCGGCCAGGCCAAGTTGATCATACAAAACGGGGAAGTCCTGGTTAACGGGAAAATCTGCACCATGCGCGGCAAAAAAATAAGGCCGGGGGATACTGCACAATACCAAGGCACCATGTATGAGGTTGAGGCGGTTTGAAGGTAGAACAACTGCGTCTGGAGCACTACCGTAACCTGGAACCGGGCGTTTTGCGCCCCTGCGAAGGGGTGAACGTGATTTACGGCAGCAACGCCCAGGGGAAAACCAACCTTCTGGAAGCCGTTTGGCTGTTTACCGGCGGGCGATCCTTCCGGGGCAGCAAGGACGGCGAACTCATTGCCTTTGACGAAGAGCGCGCCGAGCTGACCATGGATTTTTTTGCACAGGAGCGGCAACAGCAGGCCAAAGTGACCATCGCAAACGGCAAGCGTTCCGCCGTGCTCAACGGAGTGCCCAAGGCGTCCGCCTCTGCTTTGATCGGCAGCTTTTGCGCCGTGGTGTTTGCCCCCGTCCACTTATCCCTCATCAAAGAGGGTCCGGCGGAACGCCGCCGGTTTCTGGATGCCGCCATCTGTCAGGAAAAGCCGGCGTATGCCGGGCTTATTTCGAGGTACAGCCATACCTTAAGCCAGCGCAACGCCCTGCTCAAGGACGTTTCCTACCACGCTGAACTGCTGGATACCCTGGAAATTTGGGAGGAAAAGCTGGCGCGATACGGCGGCTCCATCGCCGGCGAACGGTTGCGTTACCTTTCCGGGCTTTCGAAAGAGGCGCAGGAGGTTTACCGCGGCATTTCCGAAGGGAAGGAACGTTTTTCCGCCCGTTACCGTTCCACCTTTTTTGAAGAAGGAGGCGATGCCCGGCAGCTGGCCGGGCAGCTTAGGCAAAAGCTGTTCGCTTCCCGCCGGGAAGACCTTGCAATGGGGTTTACCGGGTGCGGACCGCACCGCGACGATGTGGAGATTACCATAGACGGCAAGTCGGCGCGCGCGTTCGGTTCGCAAGGGCAGCAGCGTTCCTGTGTGCTTGCCCTCAAGTTGGCGGAGGCATCTATGCTGCGGCGGTCTCTGGGGGAAAAGCCTGTGGTATTGCTCGACGATGTCATGAGCGAATTGGATGTATCCCGGCAGGATTATTTGCTCAACCATATAGGAGGCTGGCAGGTGTTCATTACCTGCTGTGAGCCTGACGCCATACTGCGTATGGCAAGCGGCGCAGCGTTTGAGATTGACAAAGGGCGGTTTCAAAAAGAAGCCCCCGGTCCCGTGCCGTAAATTTTGCACGGGAATTCCCATTGCGGCCTAGAGGAGGGAAAAGGTTTGTATTTGCATCTTGGACAGGATACGGTCATTAAAACCGATGAGGTAGTGGGTATTTTCGATCTGGATACGGCGACCATCTCTAAACTTTCCCGCCATTACCTGACGCGGGCGGAGAAGGCCGGTAACGTCGTAAATGTATCCATGGAGCTTCCAAAATCCTTTGTAGTTTGTATGGCAAACGGCCGCGAGCAGGTATACATCAGCCAAATCAGCTCCGCCACATTGCTCAAGCGTGCCGGTTATATGGAAGAGATTGCAAACGTATAACACCCTTTTGAGAAAGGAGGCGCAGTATGGCACAAAAAAAATATCTGCCCCACTGCCCCCATTGCGGACGGAGGCTGGATTTCTGGGAAGCTTGGCTGATCCATGCCCAGGGCGAATACGATTGCCCCCGATGCTTTAACCCGTCCAATATTATCTATCACCGGAATTTGCGCCGGCTTGCCGGCCTGACGATACTCATAGGCGTACTGTTCTTCATCGGCTCAATGCTTTTAAGCAAAGGGGAGCATATTTGGGGTATTTTTCCGGTTATGCTTCCGTTTGTCCTGTTCGCATTGTTTTCTTCGCGTTACATGAAACTGGAAAGTTTCGGCGCGCGCCGCACGCCGAAGATCGCCCCGGGGTATCTGGAAGGGCATAGCGGCCCCCCGGCCCGCCGGCCCGTACAAGGCGGCCCGGATAGAAGTGACGCAAAACCTGCGCGGCGCCCTGCGAATGGGGGGGCTTATGCCCGAAACCCGCAAACCCAAAGGCAGCCGAACCCGCGGCCGGGAGCAAGAGGCGGTGCCGCACCTTTGCAACACCGCGTCACGGAACGACCTCCGGCAGGTGGTCGCGGAACCAACGGCGTTGTTCCGCCCGGTCAGGCAAGGGGCGTACGTCCGGCCCATCCGGTTCGTCCGCCGAGCGGCCCCCGCCCCCATTCATCCTCCCGGTCCGGGGAAGAAGTGGACAATATTTTACGGGAATTTATAGACCGTCCTCCGCAACCCTGACGGTGCGGTATGTATGAATCAAAACCAGGAGCTAACATCATGCTGAAATTACCCGTCTGCCCGTACTGTGGTGCGGCCTATTATTATAAAGACGTGAAAAATGCGGCAAAGCAGAAGACCGCCTGCTGCCACCATTGCAAACAGCGGTTCGCCGTGCGGGTGCGCGCCCCGCGCGCGGTGTTGCTTTTGTGCGCCGCCCTGCTGATGGTGCTGCTGGATTTCCTCATTCTATCGATCCTTCCCAACATCCACCTGCTGGGGCTTTACCTTACTACTTTATGCCTGCTGGCGTGCAGCCTGTTTTTGGTGCCTTATGTGGTCAGATTCATTCCGATTGATAAGAAAGACCGAAAATAAAGCGGACACGCCGTCCGGTTATCATGGGATCGGTATCGAAAACCTGTAGTTATGGAGGGCTCATTTTGGAAAACAACGATATTACACAAACCACACAGAATTATGACGCCAGTGAAATCCAGGTGCTGGAAGGATTGGAGGCTGTCCGCAAACGCCCCGGTATGTACATTGGGTCTACCGGGCCCAGGGGCCTGCACCACCTGGTGTATGAAATCGTTGACAATGCCATCGACGAGGCACTGGCCGGTTATTGTGATAAAATCGACGTCAAGTTATTGCCGGGAAATATCGTCAGTGTTTACGACGACGGCCGCGGCATCCCGGTGGGTATTCAGCCGAAGCTTGGGATCCCGGCGGTAACGGTTGTTTTTACCGTCCTGCATGCGGGCGGAAAATTCGGCGGCGGCGGGTATAAGGTGTCGGGCGGACTGCACGGCGTGGGCGCGTCGGTGGTCAACGCGCTGTCCACCTGGCTCGAAGTCGAGGTCTGCGACGGGACACACATCTACAAGCAGCGGTTCGAACGCGGCAAAGCGGTCACCGAATTGGAAATTATCGGGGAAGGGAGCAAGACCGGTTCCCGCGTAACCTTCCAGGCCGATCCGGAGATTTTCCAGGAAACCACGGAGTACGATTACAGCGTTTTGGAAACCCGTCTGCGCGAGCAGGCGTTTTTGAACGCGGGCGTACATATCGAGTTGAGCGACGAGCGCGACCCGGAACACCCTGTGGTACAGAATTTCCTGTATGAGGGCGGCGTAGCCAGCTTTGTTGAGTACATCCACAAGAAAAAGGGCGTCGAGGTGGTGCATCCCGATGTCATCCAGTTTACGGCGACCCTGCCCGACAATTCCGCCCAGGCGGAGATCGCCATGCAGTACAACGACAGCTACAACGAATTGATGCTGTCGTTTGCGAACAACATCCATACCACCCACGGCGGCACTCACGAGGAGGGCTTCAAGCGGGCCCTTACCAACGTGATGAACGATTACGCCAAAAAATACAATATCCTGAAGGAAAACGATCCGAAGCTGTCTGGGGAAGACCTGCGCGAGGGCCTGACGGTCATTATCAGCGTCAAGCTGAAGGAGGCTCAGTTTGAAGGCCAGACCAAAGCGCGTCTGGGCAATACCGAAATTCGTTCATTGGTTTCGAACGCCGTAAACGATAAGCTGCGCACTTATCTGGAGGAAAACCCCGCTACGGCCAAAGCGATCTTTGAGAA
>CAMMKL010000007.1 GCA_946497265.1 uncultured Clostridia bacterium
TCCCTCTTTGGGGCAAGATGCTCAACGTGGAAAAGGCACGGCTCGACCGTGTCTACGGCAACGACAAGCTGATGCCCGTGATCACCGCTTTGGGCTGTGGGATCGGCGATGAATTCGACCTTTCTAAGCTGCGCTACGGAAAGGTAATCATTATGGCGGACGCCGATGTGGACGGTTCCCACATCCGCACCTTGCTGCTTACCTTCTTTTTCCGCTTTATGCGCCCTCTGATCGAAAAAGGGCATATTTACATTGCCCAGCCCCCGCTTTACCGGCTGACCAAGGGAAAAAACAACCATCGGTACGCCTTTTCAGACAAACAGCGCGATGAGATTCTGCGTGAGCTTGGCGAACGGGTAGACATCCAGCGCTACAAGGGCTTGGGCGAAATGGACAGCGAACAGCTTTGGGAGACAACTATGAACCCCGAAACCCGGACTATGCTCCGGGTGGAACTGGAGGACGCGGCGGCAGCCGACGAAATCTTCACCATTCTGATGGGAGACAAGGTGGAGCCCCGCCGGGAATTCATTGAGAAAAACGCCAAATATGTGCAAAACCTGGACGTCTGACAGGCTCCAGGAGGTCAAAAGTTTATAGCCATAGAAACATAGAAAGGATCGAGATCAGTTTAAAATGGATGATTATAACAGTACCATCTCCCCTTCCCACCCGTTTGATTGGGAGGAAAAGGGCCGTGCAACGAAGGAGCAAGCGGACATTAGGTACGCCGCACAGCAAAATGAGCAGGAAGGGGAAGTACGGGAGGAGGATTTTCCAAACTGGGACGGCAGCGAGGCGCAGTATGTGGAGGACGCCGACGCCGCCGAATACGAGGAGCGGTATGCCGGTATTCAGATTACTTATCAATTGACCCGTGAAGAGGTGGAGGAATGCCTGAAGCACGCGGGGATTTATCAAAAGGCAAGGGCGCGCGCCGTAGTGGAAACTGTGCTCTGCGCCGTTTTATGCGTCTTTTTTGCAGCGGAGTGCATACTCTCCTGGGATCCGTTCCAGCTTTTCCTCTCCATTCTCAGCGGAGGGTTGATTGCCGCCTTGTGGTGGGGCTACTATGCGAGAATCCGCCAGCATGCTGCGGAAAGCGGCAATGCGGAGACGACGGTATGTTTTTATCCGGATGAGGTGGAAATCGGAGGCAAAAACGGCTGGTCCATCCCATTGGATGGTACCTGCACCCTGGAGGAATACAACGGGATGCTTCTTTTGTATCCAAAATCCGACAAGATAATGGCCATCCCGATCCGTTCCATTGAACCCAGCGTACTGGCGGACGTGCAGGCGATGCTGGTGGCAGGCACCACGCCCTTCCAGGAGGAGGATTATTCATGATTTCGAAAAGCACCATTGTGGTCCGTTATGCAGAAACCGACCAGATGGGGATCGCCCACCATTCGGAATACCCGGTCTGGTATGAGGTGGCGCGCACCAACCTGATTAAATGCATTGGATTGACGTATACCCAAATGGAGCAGATGGGCGTTATGCTTCCCCTTTCGGAGCTTACATGCCGGTACAAAGGCGCGGCGCGTTACGAGGATGTTCTGACGGTAACCGCCCGGGTAGAATCGATTTCAGCGGCTCGTATTACCTTTGCTTACGAGGTCTGGCGGGAAGGGGAAGATAAGCCGATCAATACCGGCAGTACGACCCATGGTTTTGTAGACAGCCGTACCTTTCGCCCCATTAACATGAAAAAGAAATACCCTGATTTGTACAACAAAATGAAAAATATGATTGAAGGATAACGTTTAGTATAAATAAATTGATTCTAAATCCCTAGGAAAGGGGTGGTCAGCTTGCCAACCTACTATGAGAATACCATTATGGACTGCGAATTTTCCGTAAGCGAACGGGATTATGCGGACGCTTGGCTGCTGTATCAAAGCAGGTTTGGGCGCTTAAAAGGGAAAAATATGAAAACCGTGCTTTGCATGGTGCTGGCGGTTCTTTCCGGGTGTTATATTCCAAGCTATCATTCACAGTACGGTACCTTCTGGATTCCGGCGATGGTAGCTTTGGCAGCGCTGGCGGGAGCGGTATATGTTCAAATCCTTTTGCCCCAGCGAGTACTGGCGCGCGGTGGGGAGCTATATCGAAGCAATGGGTTCCTATCCCTTCCCTCCCATCTTCAATTGTATCGGGACAGCTATTGTGAGGAAAACGAATATGAAAAGATTGTGGGCCACTGGACCGACCATTTGGGTTGCAGCGAAACCAATAGCCTGTTCGTTGTGATGGGAGGTTGGGACCGCGAACTTTTGGTCATACCCAAAAGGAATTTGACGCCGGAGGAACTCCAAAGGGTGAGCGAACATTTCCAAAATACTTTCGTTGAAAAATACCGTTTGTATAAAAGTTGACGCCCAATCGGAAAGGAGGCCTTAGGATGCAGCAAACAACACCTTTGGTATCGGCTACCTATCTTACCACCGAAGAAGATTACCGGAACTTCCGCATGGCGGTAGGCCGCCTGCGCATTGGCCGCGTTCGCCGCACCTGCTTGATGGCGGCGGGGGTTTTGATGATGGCCGCGGGCGCCGCCCTGCTGTATTTTCAAAGCGGCCGGTTATACGACAACGCAGCTTGGTGCGCATTGATTTTGATCGGTATGTTCTGCGCTTCTTATTGCGATATTTTGTCGCCCTATTTGATTCGGCGGCAGGCAAATGCGGAATTTGCCGTGCGAAAACGTATGTTGGTGGCTCAGAGCATTCTTTTTTATCCAAATTACGTTAAAATTAATACAGATCGATATAATGCGAATATATTATACGATATGTTGTACAAATGTGTAGAGGACAGTACCCTTTTCCTCTTTTACACGGGTATGGGGGAAGTGCGTTTTTTGCCCAAACGGGTGTTGGCGGAAGGAGAAGCGCAGCGGCTAAGCGCGTTGCTGCGCCCTGCTCTCAAAGGCCGATATGTAAATGCATAAAAGCCGGCGGTTGGATGCAGGCCGCAAAAAGATTTGATTGGAAGATAAGGATGCCGAAGATGATGGAAAAAATACGAAACCTTGTTAACATGCCCCTTTTGATATCCCTACTGCTGTTCTATCCCGCCCTTTATTTGCTGATGCGCATTCCCGACGCTTGGTCAAGCAGCCTGGGCGCTTTGTATATGCAGCAAGGCAGCGCCATGCAGACCGTTACCCAGGTCGGCTGGGAGCTTTTGTGCCTTATCGTGTTTAACCTGGTGTTTATCTGCGCTACGGGGGTTTGCCTGCGGGAGGTAAAGCTCAAACAGAGTTTTGAAGACCTGCGCTCCAGTATCCTGTTCCTTTGGATTTTGTTCCAGGCGTTCGTCCTGTTTGTCCCCTTCCTCCTAAAAAATGTACTGCTGGGTGTGGGCGCACCGGTATGGGTAAGCTTTGCCACGGCGTATTTAATCAACTATTTTCTATGTATATTGCTCTTCTGCTGTTCCCCCATTGAAGAATCCTGGACCTTGGCGATGCGCTTGCGTATTAAGAAAAACCTCGCCCTGTTTTTTGTGGCGGGCGTGGCCACGGCGCTTGTATGTGCTACCCTGGCTACACTGATCCCTACGGGAAGCGGGGGGTTCGGTTTTCAGCTTTTGGATACGTTTTATCAGTGGATTGTGCTGTCTACGGCATTTGTCGTCTGCATCCAGATGAAAAACAGCATCCCGGTGCAGGATTGAGAAAATGGAAGAGGGTTATACGGCGGGAAAGGCCTCTTTTCGATTGTAAAAGAGTGTGAATTTTGGTATAATATTAGATAACAGACAAAGGCGGGCGTACTGTCCGCACCGTGTTTGAAAACGCGCCGAAGCGCTTTTGTGAAGGGACTTCGGCAGTGACAAAAAAGAGGGTGTTTCATTGGATACAGAGAATATGGTGGCGGAAGCGGATTCCCGGCTGATTAACGTAAACATCGAAAAGGAAATGCAAAAGTCCTTTTTGGATTATTCCATGTCGGTAATCGTCTCCCGCGCCCTGCCCGACGTCCGCGATGGACTGAAGCCGGTACATAGGCGTATCCTGTACGCCATGTATGAGGATCATCTGGACCCGGACAAGCCCTACAAAAAGTGTGCTACCACCGTCGGCAACGTGCTGGGGCGTTACCACCCCCACGGCGACGCTTCGGTATACGACGCTTTGGTGCGCCTGGCGCAGGATTTTTCCATGCGTTATTTGCTGGTGGACGGCCATGGAAACTTTGGTTCCGTAGATGGTGACCCGCCCGCGGCCTACCGTTATACCGAATCCCGGATGAGCCGCATGGCGGTGGAAATGCTGACGGATATCGATAAGGAAACCGTCCCGTTCCTTCCGAACTATGACGATACCCGAAAGGAACCGGAGGTACTGCCATCCCGTTTCCCCAACCTTTTGGTCAACGGGAGCACCGGTATCGCGGTAGGTATGGCAACCAATATCCCCCCGCATAACCTGGGGGAAGTGATCGACGGCATTTACTGCCTGATCGACAATCCCGACGCTACGCTGGAAGATCTGATGGAACACATCAAGGGGCCCGACTTCCCCACCGGCGCGGTCATTATGGGCCGTTCCGGGATCCGCGCCGCTTACGCCACCGGGCGCGGCAAGATTACGGTGCGCGCCTGCGCGGAAATCGTGGAGCAGAAAAACGGCCGCTTCAAGATCATTGTTACCGAACTTCCCTATCAGGTCAACAAGGCGAGGCTGATTGAAAACATTGCCGATATGGTCAAGGAAAAGCGTATTGAGGGCATTTCCAATATCGACGACCACTCCGACCGCAACGGCATGCATATTGAAATCGACGTCAAGCGCGACGCCTCTCCCCAGATCGTGCTCAACCAGCTTTATACCTATACCCAGATGCAGACCACCTTCGGTGTGATCATGCTGGCAATTGTCAACGGCGAACCGAAGCTGCTCACCCTGAAGGACATGCTGCAATATTACATCGACTTCCAGAAGGACGTCATCCGCAAGCGCACCATATATGATCTGCGCAAAGCGGAGGAACGGGCTCATATTCTGGAAGGGCTTAAAATCGCGCTTGATTTTATCGACGAGATCATATCGATCATCCGTTCCTCTAAAGACCGCCCCACAGCCAAGGCGCGCATGACCGAGCGCTTTGGGCTGGACGACATACAGACCGAGGCGATCGTGCAGATGCGCTTAGGGCAGCTTACCGGCCTGGAACGGCAGAAAATTGAGGACGAGCTGCAAGCCATGATGGAAAAAATCGCCGACTTTAAAGACATCCTGGCGCATGAGGAACGCATCCTGGCCATCATCAAGGAAGAAATCGGCATCATCCGCGCCAAATTTGCCGACGAACGCCGCACCAGCATTGAGGCGGTCAGCGGCGAGGTGGATATTGAAGACCTCATCCCGGTGGAGGAATGCGTACTGACCATGACGAACTTCGGGTATGTCAAGCGGCAGAAAATCGATACCTACCGCCTGCAGCGCAGGGGTGGGCGCGGGATCGCGGGCATGACCCGGCGCGACGAGGACGTGGCAAGCGAGATGTTTGTGCTCAGCAGCCACGATTACGTGATGTTCTTTACTAACCTGGGGCGTGTGTATCGGCTAAAGTGTTACGAGATCCCGGAAGGCAGCCGTACCAGCAAGGGGATGAACATCGCAAACCTCCTCCCCATTGCGGGCGACGAACGTGTGACCTCCATGATCCGGGTCCCCGCATTTGAGGACGATAAGTACCTGTGCATGGTAACCCGCCACGGCATCATCAAACGCACCGCGCTCAGCGCCTATGATACCGCGCGTAAGGGCGGCGTAATCGCCATTGAGCTTGACGAGGGCGACGAGCTGGCCTGGGTGCGTCTGACGGATGGGGAAACCCAGCTGCTGGTCGCGACCCAAAAAGGCATGGCCATCCGCTTTGACGAGCGCGACGTGCGCGTAGTGGGCCGCACCGCCCGCGGCGTGCGCGCTATCCAGCTGGGAGAGGACGATAAGGTCATCGGTATGTCCACCATCCGGGAGGGCGCCAAGGTGCTCACGGTTTCCGAGACCGGGTTCGGCCGCTTGTCCGAAATCGATGATTATCGGCTCCAGTCCAGAGGCGGCAAGGGCCTGATCAATTACCACGTGGAGAAGTACGGCGACGTAGCCGCCATCAAGGTGGTCGATCTTGACGACGACGTGATCATCATTGCGGCCGACGGCGTGATCATCCGTATCCAGGCGAGTTCCATACGCGAATGCGCCCGCCCGAGCAAGGGCGTGCTGGTGATGCGCGTGCAGGGCGATAATAAGGTAGTCACCCTGGCCCGCGCCCCGCATGAGGAGGACGAGGACGAAGGCGACGAGCTGGAAACCGATGAAAACGGCGACCTGGTTGAAAAAAAGCCGGCCGAGCCGGAAGAAGACGAAACGGAATCGTGATACAGAAGGCATAACGGATTCCCCTACAGGTAGAAGCTGTCTTTTGGATCAACTATACAATGAAAAATACAAATAAAAGCAGGAAGGACAGACAAAAACGTCTGCCCTTCCTGCTTTTATTAATATACTGTATGCCGAAGACTGCCCCATACTTTACAAAAGCCAAAGCAAGGGATGGATGCGGAATTTCTTTTTTTATCGCTTGCTAAGCTTGTGAAAACGGTACAATGAGAAACGCGGCAAGAAAGGCAGCCAGGAAAAGTACAAGACGGCAAAACAGAAAAACCGGAAAAGGGGAGTGATCGTATCGTATACGGGTATATACGGGTATCCAGTACAGATCAGAACGAGGAAAGGCAGCGGGTGGCCATGCGGCGTAAAAACGTGCCGGAAAAGAATCTATACGTCGATAAGCAGTCGGGAAAAGACTTTGAGCGGCCGCACTACAAACGCCTGGTAAAGCGGCTGAAGCCGGGCGATCTGTTATATGTTCTGAGCATTGACCGGTTAGGCCGTAATTACGAAGAGATACAAAGGCAATGGCGAATACTGACAAAGGAAAAAGGAGCGGATATCTGTGTAATGGACATGCCGCTTCTGGATACTAGGAACGGCAAGGACCTGATGGGAACGTTTATCGCGGATCTGGTACTGCAAATCCTGTCCTTTGTGGCGCAGAACGAACGGGAGAACATTCGCAAAAGGCAGGCGGAGGGGATCGCGGCGGCCAAAGCCAGGGGTGTCAAGTTCGGCAGGCCGCCCCTCCCCCTACCGGATAACTTCTCTGAGATACACAAAGCATGGAGGGATAAAAAAATGACACTCCATCAGGCGGCGGACGCCTGCGGAATGCCAATGGGGACGTTTTATGCAAAAGCGGTTAAAGTCGAAAACACAACTTAAGAGAACCGGGCTGTAAATTTGTAAATGTGTACGTTTATAAAAAGTACGTTTTTTACTTAACACGAAAATTTTATCAGAAATCCTTCGATTTTTCAAGCCTTATAGTTGCCTTTTTTTATCTTAAATCTCCTTATTTCCTATTTTAAAAACTTACGCTTTTTTAAATGAGACACAAATATTTAGGGGGAGATTTAAGATGGAAATGGAAACACAAGCAGTCCAGCAAAATTACCAGGGGTCCGCCGCACCGGTAGGGCAATTAAAAACGCACAGGGGGCTGGTCAAGTATATCCTGCTGTCAATTATTACATTGGGGATCTACCATCTTGTGATTATGTCTTCTATTTCAAACGACATCAATATAATTGCCAGCCGCTACGATGGAAAAAGGACTATGCACTACTGCTTGCTGTATTTTCTGATTTCATGGATTACGTTGTTCATAGGCGATTTGGTATGGCATCATAAGCTTTCCGCACGGATTGGGAATGAGCTGAAGCGGCGCGGCATCCTTTATCCTTTTGGCGCCTTGTCCTATTGGGGCTGGAACATGCTTGGCCTGCTTATCATTGTAGGGCCGTTTATCTATATGCATAAACTGTTCAAAGCGATGAACCTGTTGTCGGCACATTATAATGTGAACGGTTGACAGGAATATGTTATCCTTTTGGTACAATTCGGTTTCAGAGGTTTCTTTCTCAGAACGCTGCATGAAAGGGGGACGAGGTGTTTTGAATAATGAGGGTTCTTTTACGCTGTCGTCTTTTATGGATTGGATAAGCGGGTTTGTCCAATCCCCTGCTTTTTATGTCTTGATGGGCTTAAGCCTGGGGGTTCTTGTTTTGGGAATCGTGCTGCGGCTTATTTTTGGAAAGGAATCTAAGGTCTGCCAGATCAGCAACGATACAGCAAGCCTCTACTTGGGCATGTTGATTCTGTTTGTTTGCTCCATCACGCTTTTCGGCGTAGTGGACGCTTTGAATATACCGTTAACAGTCATTCCGGTTTTTGGAACCTTAACGGATGCGGCTTCGCTTATGGACGTTTTACAAAGCGATCCGCATACGTTTTGGGCAGAAACGCTCGAGCTTTTGTTTCTGTCCATTCTGGTTTCTGTTTTTCAAAAAATGATCCATAAATACTGTAAATACGGCGAACGGTTCTTTTTTCAGTGTACCGCCGTATTTGGAGGAATGGTGGTTTATCTTATTGCCGACCGGTTCCTGCCGGCCTGGGTTATCCATGGGTTGATGATTGGCGTGCTTTCCCTATTTTATTTGATAGGGACATTGTATATACTAAGCTGTATTTTTCATTCGGCTACCTTTTTCACCACTTCTTTTGCAAAAGGACTCCTCGGCTTTCTGTCGAAAATAACCTCCAAAACAGCGGGGAAAGTGCTGTCAAAGGCATTGTCATCGGCTGTGTTATCGACTACCTTGCTTACGGTTACAGCGTTGGCTTTGGATAGAACGGGGTTTTCAAAAGCCGTTTCCGCCGGCCTTCATGTGGTGTCGGCGGTTGCCATTGGAGTATTCCTTATATGCCTATTATGGTGCCTTTGGAAGCTGGTACAAAAGTTTGCCTGAAGAACTTGCCCGTTGGAATGTTCTGTATATTTTATAAGCGGCCTTGCGATGAGGCCGCTTATTTTTCGTCAGATCCGTGCCGTGTTAAGGTTCTTTTCTGCTTCAACCGCATGGCGTTTTGCGGTGCCTGGGAGTTGGGGGTTAGTTCTCGGTAGTACCGCTGGAATATGGCTCGCTAATAGGACGGATTTTCATCGAGTCCTTCCGGAAGCGGGGTTTGCGCGGCCAGGAAGGTCTGCAAATTTTGATTGTGCCAACTACTTTCCTGGAGCTGTTGCTTTGCAATGGGTATAAATTCGGCGAGCGCGTCCTTCGTGCCGCCCTGTGGAAGCCTGTCGTAAAGTTTTGCCGCGCTGGGAAGCGCTTCTGCCGGCATGGAATAGAATGCGGACACGTCCAGTTCCTCCAATGCGCCATGCTCGTAAGCGTTTATATTGTAGCGGACAATCAGGGTGTTTACATTCAGGTAGCTCAGGATCAAAAAGCAGGTGCAAAATAGGAGCAAAGCGGCGCGCACAACTGGGATCCTACGGAACTGGGCGGCCAGCACCAAAAGGAATACCAAAGCCAGGAATCCCATAAACCACAGGGTGTACACCCTTTTCTGCGTCAAGCCGTAACGGCCGACATAGAGCAGCATTTTTCCGATGGCAGTAGAGATCAGGCACAAGGTTTCTACCGACAAGATAGCAAAAAGGATACGCTGCGACATAGGCCGCTTTTCCCCGCCGCGTGTGAACAGCCACGCCGCGCCCATAATCACCAGATTAAAGGCGGAAACGGCGCACAATTCAAAAAATCCGCGGCGGGCGTACTCCGCGTAAGTAGATGCAAAGGGTGCGCCGTTTCGCAAGGCTGGAAGCAGCTCCGTTGCCTGGACATACAAAAATAAGACGTACACGGCACAGACAAGGGTCAGGGTCGTACCGAAGACAATGGGCGACAGCTTTTGAAAGGTATCCTGAATCCCACTGATTTCCTCGCGGGTGATCCGATCTGAGCTGTGGTGCAGATTGCCGTACAAATGGCCGTACAGGTAACATCCCACCAGAAACGAAAGCGGCAGCCAGATAACAAAACGGAGCAGATGCTGTTCGAACCACTGGAGGAACTGGGCAGCCGCCCGTTCGAACGCGGCGTCCGCCCGAATTAGTTGAGGGATAATGATGCCAAGCAACGGAAGAGCGATCAGGACGCCGATCAGGATTGCAAGCAGAGAATGCCCCTTTTTTGATTTATATGCCGCAATGACGCGGACATTGCTGAAGAAGTTGGTAAAGGGGATCAAAACCCCTTGATTTAAGAGTTCGGGGCCAATGCTTGCGTCCAGTTTGCCGGAAATGCGGGTTCCGCAAAGGATTGCGGTTCCATACAGGCAGCAGGCCATCAGGAAAAAAAGGATAAAAAGCTTCAGCCCCTTGTTGGGGATCAGGGCAAAGCTCAAGCTGGATAGCGCTATGAGAAGGAGGCAGGTTTTTGTGCCGCTCGGCAGCTTCTCCGGGCGGAGATAGAAAAAGACAAGGCCGCAGTAGAAGATGGTAAAGAGGGTGACGCCAACCCCCAACGCCGATTCGAACACCAGGCGTACGAACAGATACCCGCACAGAAAAAAGAGAGAGGCAGTCAGTACATCCTTCCGGGTGGCCTCCAAAGGCGGTTTGGGCGGCTTAGCGGTTGCAGGAATTCGGCCGGGTTCTGAGGGCGCTTGTTGTGAATTTACAGGCGGCTCCGTAAAATTGGGCGCGCCAGCGGTTGCGGATGAGGATTCCCATCCGTTTTTTGTGTTTTGATCCATATTCAATTCTCCTGTTCGTTTGGGAAACACCGGGACGATGCCCTATTTAAACGGATGACGGGCAATCGGCCGCGTTTACCGAAATAAAATGGCCGGAATCAATCTTCGCTTTCTTCGTTGATGTATTCCAGCAGGTCTCCAGGCTGACAGTCCAGCTCCCGGCAGAGTGCTTCCAAGGTTGTGAAGCGTACCGCTTTGGCTTTATTATTTTTCAGAATGGAAAGGTTTGCGGGCGTGATTCCCACCCGTTCCGCCAGATCCCCGGCGGAAATTTTACGCCTTGCCATCATCACGTCCAGGTTTACCACTATCGGCATGATCGGTTTCCTTTCCCGTATCAGATTGTGTAATCGTTTTCGGTTTTGATCTCAATCGCCTGCTCAAAAACATTTTTTACCACGCGTACAATCAGGCCGCAAAAAGCGGCGGCTATGGCTACCAGAAAAAAGGAGGCGTAGCAAAAACCCGCGGCGCAGGCCGCCAGGCCGACCGCGATGCAAGACCAGGAGATTGCCCGCAGCAGGGTTACGTTCTGTGGGACGAACACGGCTTGCCGCCGGATGTTTCGTAAAAGGCGGTCCAACAGGATCAGCAGCAGCATGGCCGGTACCGCACAGACATACACGATGATCTGAAAAGCAGGGTAGTATTCCTCCATATTGGGGGTGCGGCTGAAATACCAGCGGATGATGGGAGAAGCAAAACAGACGACCACCACGACCAAAAGCATAAACAATCGGGTGCAGAAAATAGACAGCACAATGGATCTAGACTTATTCCACATGGGTATTCCCCCTTTTCTGCACCCATTCTAGCATATGATTTATCGAAAATCAAGTATTTTTTATCGAGTTTCGATATGAGTTTTTCTGTTCTTTTCCTATTCTTTTTTGTATGTTCCCGTCGTTTAAAAGCCTGTCCGCCCCTTTTTGGACGAAAATGAGGGGGTGGTTGTACAGAAAAAACCCGGCCCTATGGCTGATTGCCGTTAGGGCCGGGCTTATGCTGGTGAGTGTTTGAAAAAATAGATTGGGCACAGGACACGCCTGCGCACAGGCGCTAATACAATTCGATTTTTTGCGTGGTGGCGTAGGAATCCGTCATTCCGGCGATATAATCGAATACCGTGCGGGCCAGCTCCGAATATACGGAACAGAACATTTCGTCATCGTTTGTAATGGCGCGCAGCGCTTCCCGGCATTGGTAATCCTTCCAGGAGCTTATGTTTTGGGTATAATCCTCTCCGATGGCTTTCTTAAGCTTGGACCGAAAATTTTTCCGCTCGTCGGCATCGAGGGATCGATCTATTTCGATTTTGATAAAGCGGTTGACGTACTCGTTGGGCAATTGCTGCGGATTCGAGAGATATGCGCGGATCAGCTTTCGGATGGTATACGCGCCTTTCCCATCCATCCGCTGGACTTCGTAGGAATCCAGGATGCTGTACTTTAAGCTTTTCCCAAGCTTTTTATCAATTTTATAGATTTCGGTATCCTTAAGCTCCATCTTTTCTCGAACTTCCTCTACCGGTATCTCCAGGTATTTGTTTTGGAAGTCCTCTTCCGAATGAATATCATAGGTATTTGAGAAATAATTAAGGATATTCTGGAACTCCTCAATCAAAATCGTGACGTAGGAATCGACCAGAAAGCTGGATAACGTGTGGGCAAAGCTGTTTTGCTGCGCTTTGTCCACAATCTTGCCGGCTTCCTCTTTCAGACGCTCAAACTTCCTGTTACTTTCTTTGTCTTGTATCCCATTGGACAAAGGCTCTAGCTTTGCGATAATGTCTGGGACGGACATGATTTTTTGCAAATAAGCGTCCTCAATATCGTGGTGCCGCTGCGCGACTTCATCCGCCCATTTTACCAGGTAGGCTTCAAAGGACCATGCGGGCACGCAGCGCGTTTCGTTTTGATACGAGCAGTAATTTTCATACGGTTTATAAAAAACAACGTCTTCGGGATTTTTCCAATACCGTCTGCTATGTTCTCCTACGCCAAACAGCATAAAGTTTGAAAACTTGACGTTTTCCGAATACTCCACGAGTACCCGGACGCTTTGCAGGTTGTGCTTGAAGCCCCGATACGTGGGCTTAATCGCCAGGCCGTCCGCTTTCTGCCTTTTATCCCCACCGTTGGAAAACAGGTTGATGGTCCGTTCCCCTACATGTCCAAAAGGGGTGTGCCCTACATCGTGGCCCAAGGCGATGGCTTCCGTCAGTTCTTCATCCAGACCCAGCTGGCAGGCGATCGTCCGGGCGATTTGCGCGACTTCCAGGGTATGGGTCAGGCGCGTGCGCAGATTGTCCCCTGTTTGGGAATTGAATATCTGGGTTTTGGAGGACAATCTCCGAAAAGCAGAGCAATACATAACCCGATCCCGGTCGCAGGCGAAGACGGAGCGATATGGGTGCTTTCTGGGAGTATTGCAAACAGGCTGCGCGTCTGCGTTTTCTTGATGCCAATACTGTGCAAAGCCTTCGATTGCCTTTAAATACGCAAAGTTTTTTTCCATCAATATGCCTCCCTCTTGCCGTCTGTACAAAGCGCTTAAGAAAAAGCGCTTATCCAATAAAAAATTACGATTAAATTTTTAATAAGTATATAATATTCTATGAAGCAAATCAAGAAAAAAGATATTTTTTGTCAAATTAAAACAACACTTGCAACGCCTATATAACTCCCAGCTTGAAATATAAAAGAGACAACAAGCGCGCTTTTGAAAAAAGGTAACCAAGTGATAAGAAAAATTCAAAGATGGATATGAGGGAATCTACCAATGATTTTAGAAACTGTTTACAAGTAGGCAAGGCTTCAAATTTTTTACTACACAATCATTTACCATTTTATAGAAAGATTGAATTCATATAAAAACTTTAATATATATTTTAAACTTCTAGCTTTAATTTTTATAGAAAATATTTGACAATCAAAAAAACCATGGTATAATGTAAATAGAAAAGTAATAAAGGAGGTCTTAAAATGAACAAACGCAATGGGCTGAAGATCCGGCATTATGTTGCCCTGGCATATTCCATACTTGGAATATTAGGGGCGGTTTATTCCTTTGCTACAAGAGGCTTCTCAATCGTATCTAGAGACGATATTGCTGTGAAAGTTTTTTATCCCATTGCTTATCTCCTTTTGCTTGGGGCTGTCGTGGCCTATTCTCGAAAAAAAGAACGCCTTTCTAAAATCTTGGCTGCGGTCGGTTTAGGAATTATCATTGTCTTTGTTACGGCCGGTATAGTCCTTTCTTTTGTGGCTGGCGGGGGAGTTCCGATTCCTCTCTACATTTATTCTTTTGCTGTTCTTATTGTTATGGTTTTATTGTTTTATTTGTTTTTAAAGAATGATTAAAGGAGGAGGAATATGAAACAAAGGCTATCAAAGAAATTATTTACTTTTGCTTTGGCTTGTTTGTTATTTGTCTAAAGAGAAATCTGTTAGCAAAAGTAAACGGATAGGCGAGGAGGATAGTAAATGAACAATCGCAATCGGCTGAAGATTCGGCATTATGTCATCGGGATATTTGCGGTAATTGCTATAATAGGAACAGCCTATACGATGAGTACCAGGAGAATCACATTATTATCTTTTGAGGATGTTTTAGGCAATATTTTTTGCCCTATTGCATTTATTGCTTTGCTTAGCTCTGTAATTGCATATTACATAAAAAAGGATTTTCTGTCGCAAATCTTGGCGATATCGGGGCTTGGGTTTCTAGGGGTCATGATTGCGATTGGTCTTATTGTTTATACATCTTCTGGTGACGTTTTGGTTTTTCCCTATATTATTTTTGGTATTGTTCTATTAGCCATTGGGTTATTAATATGGCGGTTTTTACGCGATGAATAAGGAGAAAAAATGTAACAAGATATGGTAAATAAAATTGTTTCTCTAAAATATTGGTAGCAATGAGTTGTGGAATTTTAGTGGTTTTTATTATGGCGGTAATTGCCTTTTCTTTTACTGTTCTTATCTGTATTGCTTTATTACGAAAAGAGTAAAGGAGGTAAATAAATGAAACAAAAGATGTCTAAAAAATTATTTGCTTTCGTTTTGGCTTGTTTGTTAGTTGTCCTAAGTAATACAGCCGTTTTGGCCAATTCAGCCGGGAATGAGGAAACGCCGCGTACCGCGCTGGCCTATCACTCCTTAACTTATGAAGAATTGGGGGAAGCTGAGGATTTTTCGTTTGACCAAGGCCAAGGTTCGCTTTCCTTTTTGTTAAACGGCAATCCGTATCAATTTAATATGGAGCTGTATACCGGCGATTTGACGGTGAAAGAAGACTTGCCGGGGGCGGTTGTTTATTACGGGGAAAACAACGGGCTAAAATGCAGCTTGACAGAGTACGAGGGCAGCATGTGCGTTAATATTTCCCCCAAACATGCGTTAGGCGCGGCTGCGCCTTCGAACCTTACCGAGTATTTGATCATTTTGGTGGGAGAGCGCGAATCGGTACAGGCCGCCTTCTGTGAAACCGCCGCCTCGCAAGAAAGCAAACAAATAAAAGCACATCATTTGCGGACGTGCGCCGATTTAAATCCGTTTGCAAAGGTTACCCCGGCACGTCGAAATTCCTCCCTTCATGTGTTGGCATCAGGTTTTTATATACCGGTATTACTTTCTTCGGGAGTTTCTGAAGCTTGGGCCACATCGGAACATGCGTACAGCAATATGTATCGGGTTACGCTATACCAATATTTGGTCGTACCAGCGTTACCGGGGGATGGGATTACCCTCTATTCGCGTTATTTTACCCAGCCGGCTTTAAGCGTTTGGAACTCGCCGGCTTATCCCCCCGCAGGTGTACAAAGCGTAAATGTGGTTGCCGAATTGGATGTGACGGAGGCGCAATTGGAGGCATATACCCACTATACTGCGTTGTTTGATAAAGTTCCAATTATGTACCCAATTTATGATACCTGCGATATCTCAAATATAGAATAAGAACAGGAAAAGACAGAGGCCCCCGCGTTCTAATTAGGAACACGGGGGCTTTTTGACTGCTGTTGGGAATAAAGGATCAGAGAATGGAATCTGGCAAGGCCTTATGCGTGGGAAGCGGATTCGTTCGGGGTAGTTTCCCCCTTTTCCCCTTCCACGACGCAGATCCCCAGCTCGTCGAGCTGTGTTTGCTCCACAGGGGCGGGGCTTTGAGTCATCAGTTCGCTGGAGTTGGCCACCTTGGGGAAGGCGATCACGTCGCGGATGGAATCGCAGCCCAGCATGAGCATCACCAGCCGGTCAAGGCCGAAGGCCATCCCGCCGTGCGGGGGCGCCCCGTAGCGGAAGGCGTCGATCAAAAAGCCGAACTGCTCCTGCGCCCGTTCCGGCGTGAATCCAAGGGCTTGGAACATCCTGGCTTGCAGCTCCGGATTGCTGATACGGATGGAGCCGCCGCCCACCTCGTTGCCGTTGAGCACCAGGTCGTAGGCCTTGGCGTGCACTTGGGCGGGGTCGCTTTCCAGCTTGTCGATGTCCTCATCGCGGGGATGGGTAAAGGGATGGTGTTTGGCTACATAGCGGTTTTCCTCCTTGTCGTACTCGAACAGGGGGAAATCAATAATCCACAGAAGATTCGGCTTGCTTTGGTCGATGAGGTCGAAGCGCGCGGCCATTTCGCAGCGCAGCGCGCCCAGGGTGTCGAAGACCACCTGGTTTTCCTCGCTGGCGATCACCAGGAGCAGGTCGCCGGCCTCGGCGGAAAGGGCGGCGCGCAGGGAGGAAACCTCTTCCCCGCTCAGGAATTTTTCAAAGGAGGAGCTAAAGGTTCCGTCCTCGTTGAATTTGGTCCAGGCCACGCCCTTGGCGCCGTAGGCCTTTACCCATTCGGTGAGCTTGTCGATCTCCTTGCGCGGCATATGCGCGGCGGCGCCTTTGACGTTGATGCCGCGTACCGAGCCGCCCGCCTCTATCGCGGACTGGAACACGCGGAACCCGGTGCCGCGCAGCGCCGGCGTAAGATCCACGAGTTCCATACCGAAGCGCAGATCTGGCTTGTCGGAACCAAAACGGCGCATGGCTTCGCTGTAGGGCATGCGGGGGAAGGGGGTGGAAAGGTCGATGCCCAGCACTTCTTTATAGACCCGTTTCATAAAGCCTTCGGCCACTTCCATCACTTCGTCGCGGTCTACAAACGACATTTCCAGGTCGATCTGGGTAAATTCCGGCTGGCGGTCGGCGCGCAGGTCTTCGTCACGGAAGCAGCGGGCGATCTGCATATAACGGTCGAAGCCGGATAGCATGCACATCTGTTTGTAGAGCTGGGGCGACTGCGGCAGGGCGAAAAAGCTGCCCGGGAATACGCGGCTGGGCACCAGATAATCCCGCGCGCCCTCCGGGGTGGATTTGTTCAGGATGGGGGTTTCGATCTCAATAAAACCGTTTTGGTCGAAGTAATCGCGCGCGACCTTGACGATTTTATGGCGCGCAATGATCTTATCCTGCACGTCCGGGCGGCGCAGGTCGAGATAGCGGTACTTTAACCGCAGTTCCTCCTTGACCTTGGAATGCTCCACGATTTCAAACGGCGGGGTTTCCGCCTTGGCGAGCACGCGCAGGTCGGTCACTTCGATTTCAATTTCGCCGGTGGGGATCTCCATATTTTTCGAGGAGCGTTCCCGCACCACACCCTTGGCCGCCAACACGAATTCAGCGCGTACTGCAAACGCCTTTTCAAAGATCGCGCGGTCGGTGCCGTCATCAAACGCGAGCTGCACGATCCCCGTGCGGTCGCGCAGGTCGATAAAGATCAATTGGCCCAGGTCGCGCTGGCGCTGCGCCCAGCCGCAGACAACAACCTCCTTGCCGATGTCGGCGGGACGCAGCTCGCCGCAATAGTGGGTCCGTTTCAGGCCCGTCATAAATTCTGCCATATTTGTTTCCTCCTAAAGATAGGGATTGATGATATCGTCAAACGCCGCGCGGATGATCTCATAAACCGCGTGGGACTCGTGTGCGGTGGTGGTAACCACCGCGCCGTGATGCGGGGCCACGATGCAGAACTGGCCGTACATGCCGTCCGCCCGATAGGAGCCGGGCTGGGTGCAGCGCCATACCTGGTAGCCGTAGCCCTGTGTAATCTCCGGGTCGTTAAAGGGGAAATAGTTGTCGATGGTATCCGAAGCCAAGTCGTCTACAAAACGTTCGCTGACGAGTGGGCGGCCTTCCCAACGCCCTTTTTGCAAAAGAAGCCTGCCCAGACGGCTGTATTCCTCCAAGTGCAGGGACAGGCCGGTGCCGCAGAGCGTGTGCCCGCCGGGGCAGGCCATCCACTGTGGGTTCCAGATGCCGAGCGGCGTAAACAGCCGTGGGATCAAATAATCGCGCGCGGTCTGTTCCCCGCTTGCTTTTTCCATGACGCGCCCAAGCATATAGGTACATAGGTTGTCGTATTCAAAAAAGGATCCGGGCGCGTGGGTAAGCGGGCGCTTGAGAAAGAGCTTGGCCCAGTCGTCCCTGCAAAAAGGGCGGGGTTCTTCGGCGGGCTTGCCGCTTGCCATGTGCAAGAGGTGTTTTAGGGTAATGGCTTCCGTACCCGGGGCGGCCTCATCCCGGTATTCGGGAAAAAAGTCGAGCAGGCGGTCGTCAAGGGACAGACGGCCTTCATCCAGGCACATGCCGATCCCAAGCGCGGCGAACACCTTGGAACCGGAATACAGGTGTACCAAGTCGTCGGTGCGCCAGAAATGGCAGGCTTCGCCCTGCTCAGCCGAGTAGACGTGTATGCCGTAGAGGTGCAGGCCCTTTTCCAGAGCCGTTAAGCGGAAGCGGTCTAAAATGGATACGTCCATAACGGGTTCCTTTCGTACAATCAGTTCCGGCCCATCATGGCTTCGTTATAGACGCCTGCAAAATCGGCAAAGAAGCCTTCCCCCAAGGAAACGTCGGTAAGCTCGCCCGTTTCCATATTTTTCACCTTCGCACGGTTGTTGCTCAGTTCGTCGTCCCCCAGCACCATGGTAAACTTGGCCCCCAGCTTGTTGGCGTATTTCATCTGGGCCTTTAGGCCGCGGCCCGCCAGGTCACATTCGGCAGCCAAAGAGCCGTCGCGCACATCCCGCACCAGGCGGAATGCCGCAAGCTGGGCCTGTTCGCCCAGCCCGGCGATGTACAAATCGCAGGCGCTGTCCTGAATTTGGGTAAACGCGCCTTTCTGGTTTTCCAAGGTGAGCAAAAGGCGTTCCAGGCCCAGGCCAAAGCCCAGGGAAGGCATTTCCGGGCCGCCCATAGAGGGCACCAGCCCGTCGTATCTTCCGCCGCCGCAGACGGTGCCCTGCGCGCCGATGTCGCGGGAGACAAATTCAAATACCGTGCGGGTGTAGTAATCCAGCCCGCGCACGATGGTGGGATTGACCGTGTAGTCGATGTCCAGGGCTTCCAGATGTTTTTTGACGCCCTCAAAGTGGGCGCGGCAGTCGTCGCAGATATAATCGAGCATCACAGGGGCTCCTTCGGCGATTTTGGAGCAGACGGGGCTTTTGCAGTCCAGGATGCGCATGGGGTTGCGCTCCAGGCGGGAAAG